>JBOFTL010000874.1:0-1470 GCA_051652045.1 Microcoleus sp.
AATCTCCCCACCGCACGTACAAAGTCTTAGTTTGTCGCCGATAAATTGCAACATCTTTAACTTCATAAGTATTGATTCCCGACATCCAAATTGTCTCACCCCGAGGATTGACAAAAGCAGAATAACCCGTATTAGTTGCGATCGCAGCCCACCGATCCGTCTCAATTGCCCGCATCACATCTAAAGCGTGATGTTGGGCCAGCATCGGCGGTTTGTAATGAGCATTGTTGGAGGCTGTCAGCATAAATTCCCCGCCATTTGCCGCTTGATATCGAAAAATTTCCGCAAATGCCGAATCATAACAAATACCGACGATCGCGCGTCCAAACGGCGTATCAAATAGTTGTTTTGAGTTACCGGGTATTAAATGAGCGTCTAAGGGAGAAAGGCGATCTATAATCCCGCCTAAAATTTCGTAAAATGGAATATATTCACCTAAAGGTACGAGCTTAGTTTTATCATATTGACTGATAATTTCTCCGGTTTTGTCGATCGCAAATAAACTATTAGTCATACTACTTCCTTGCTGCCCGAAGCCGCCTATAAAAGCCGTAACCCCTCGATCGAGAATCGCTTGATAAAAAGAAAGAGTAGAACGCTGATACTCATTTGTCCAGAAAAAAGGTAAAGATGTTTCTGGAGTTAAAACCGCATCAACACCTCGATCGGCCAACTGCTGATATCCCGCCGTGTAACCTTCCAAAGAACGTCGCCATCCGGCAGAATCAAACTTAATTTCGTTGGGAATATTCCCTTGGATTATCCCGATTTTTAACGCAGTTTCTTCAGGTTGAATTAAGGGGCGATCGTACAAACTCCACCCCACAATATGCAAAATAAAACATAACCCGATCGGCAAAATAAAATCAATCCAATTTTTCCCATTTACTTCTTCCCTCTTCCCTTTTACCCCTTCCTTTTTCCTTCTTCCATCTAACTCCTGAAGAGTGTGCAATGCTCGATAATTCATCCGTGTATCCGTGTCAAAATCCGTGTCGTGCCTTCCTTCTTCCTTCTTCCTTCTTCCTTCGAGAAAACCTTCAGCAATTAGACCATTTACTGCTACAATAGCTGCTGTTACTGCGGTAGGACCGGACAGTTGACCGAGGTGTAAAATTGGTAAATTGTGAGGGCTTTGCGTGTAAGATAGTGATGTCCACCACAGCGAACCTTGACTCCAAAAACTTTCTAAAGCGCACCACAAAGCAGTACCGATTAAAACGCGAGTAAAGCGGGATATATTGCTGCTATTTTTGGGAAGTGCGATCGCGAATAACCACGCCCAAAGCGTAACTAATGCCGCTCCCCAAAGAGTGATAAAAATCCAACAAAAAAGTGCGATCGCCAAACTCGGCAACCAAGGAACACCCAACCAAGTCATCGGATGAATTCCCATTATCCAAGATAAAGCTAATCCGTGATAGCCAATTCCCCAAAGTAAAGGAAGCAGGAAGAAGGAAGAGGGAAGAA
>JBOFTL010000875.1:0-3582 GCA_051652045.1 Microcoleus sp.
AACACTTCGGCGGGCGGGTAGATTTGAGGGTTTTTAAAATCTTTGGGGTCAATTAAATTTTGGTCAACAGCAGCTTTGTTGGGCGATCCGAAGTGAGTAAAATTGGAAATTTTCGCCCCTACTTCTGGTTGCAAAACGAAGTTAATAAATTTTTCGGCTAATTCTTTGTGCGGCGCGTTTTTGGGAATAGCCATGTTGTCAGTAAAGATGATGGTTCCTTCTTTGGGAATAGCGTAACGGAGGTTGGGATTTTCGCCCATTACTTGAAAGATATCGCCGCTCCATTCCATTGTCAAGTTGACTTCTCCAGTATCTAGCAAAGCTTGACCTGTATCGGGTACAAAAGCTGCGATCGAATTTTTATTTTTCACTAGCAAATCGCGGGCTTTGTTAATCTCTTCGGGTTTAGTTGTATTGGGGTCAAATCCTAAATACATTAAAACGCCGGCCAAGGTATATCTGCCATCATCTTGCCACGCGATTTTTCCTGCATATTTCGGATCGAACATAGCCGCCCAACTGTTAATTTCATCCTTGGTTGCTTTTAAGTTGTAGCCAATTCCCATTGTTCCCCATTGGTAGGGTAGGGAATATTTATTACCTGGATCGAAAGATTGATTGAGGAATTTAGGTTCGAGATTTTTTTGGTTGGGAATGTTGTTCAGATTCAGCGGTTCAATGATATTTTCTGCCTCCATGATTTTCACCATGTAATCGGCGGGAAATATTAAGTCGTAACCGGGATTTCCTTGTTTGAGTTTGGCATAGAGTGCGTCGCTATTTTCGAAGGTGTCGTATTGAATTTTAACGTTGTTTTCTTTCTCGAATTGGGCGATCGCTTCTGGGGCGATGTATGTTGCATAATTGTAAATGCTGAGCACTTGCTGTTGGTTTGTGCTGGCACTGCTACAACCGAAAGGCAGTAGGGCGCTAACAACAAACAAAAGTAGGAAAGTCAACAGGCGTTTCATAATTCTTTTTCTTACTTGCAGGCGACACTTATTATGGCACATAACTGTCAACAGTCAAGGGATTTTAGATTTTAGATTTTAGATTGAGAGATTGGGAGATTGGAAGATTGAGAGATTGGAAGATTGGGAGATTGAGAGATTGGAAGATTGGGAGATTTGAAGATGGGGAGATCGTGAGAATTACCAATTACCAATTACCAATTAAATTACCAACTCTCAATTATCAACGATCGACTGTTTTGCGAACTGTTAGCGATGATACAACTAGCAATAAAGAAGCTAGCAACATTAAAGTTGAGATCGCATTAATTGCGGGCGTTACTGCAAATTTAATTTGACCGTAAACGAAAAGTGGCAGCGTCATCGCACCCACACCTGTTGTAAAAAATGTGATGACAAAATCATCTAGAGACAGCGTAAAAGCGAGCAAGGCTGCACTGAAAATACCGGGCCAAATTAAAGGAAAAGTAATTCGCCAAAAAGTTTTCCATTCGTTAGCGCCTAAGTCGAATGCTGCTTGTTCTAAAGTTCGATCGAACTCTGCCAAACGGGCGCGAACTGTTATAGTAACAAAGGAAATACTGAAGGCAACGTGACCGATAATTACTGTTGTCAATCCGAGGTTGAGTCGAATACCTGTGAGATTTTCTATTATCCGAAATAGCAAGGTAAAAAACACCAGCATCGAAATTCCGATCGTAATTTCTGGCATGATTACTGGCAAAAACAGCAAAGTTTCTATTGCTTTTTTTCCAGGAAAATGAAAGCGTTCTAAAGCCAGGGCGATCGCGGTGCCGAAAACTGTTGCTAGAATGCTAGAAACAGCCGCAATTAGCAAGCTATTGTTGAGTGCGGGTAAGACGCCGGCGCTGCTGCTGGTAGCAATTGTCGCTGCTGAATTGACAAACAAGCTGCAATACCAATCGAGGGTAAAACCCCGCCAAACTGCGTTAAATCTCGAAGTATTGAAGGAGTAAATAATCAGGATCAGAATTGGCAAGTAGAGAAAGGCAAATGCCAGTACAGCTTCGATCCACAATAACTTTTTGCCGTGCGATCGCACTAATAAATCTAGTTTAGTCATTAGTCAGTAGTTGATAGGGGATCTTTGTCCTTACTATTAAATGTAGGGTGCGCACTGCGCACCTTACTTTAACTATTTTAACTAAATGCAGGGTGCGCACTGCGTACCTTACTTTAACTGGCATCAACCATAAATTGTCAATTGTCAACTGTCAATTGTCTCATTAGTTTCATCTGAGACGCGAAGGTAAATGATAACAGGAATTAATACAATTAAAGTCAACAATACGGATAGGGCGGAACCAAAAGGCCAGTCGCGGGCTTTTAAAAACTGATTTTGAATCAAGTTTCCTATCATAATTGTTTTAGCCCCGCCCAGGATGTCCGGTGTAATGAAAGCACCTACTGACGGAACAAAAACTAAAATTGAACCTGCAACTATTCCCTTAGTTGTTAGGGGCAAAAACACGCGCCAAAAAGTTCTAATGTCATTTGCCCCTAAATCTTGAGCGGCTTCAACTAAGGAAAAATCGAAGCGTTCTATACTAGAATATAAGGGCAAAACCATAAACGGTAAATAGCCGTAAATCAGTCCGATCGCCACTGCAAAAGGTGTAAACAGTAAAGTCAACGGTTCGCTAATTACTTGCAAGCTTTGCAGTGCAGTGTTAACTACTCCTTGATTCTGCAACAATACCATCCAAGCGTAGGTTCGGACTAAAAAGTTAGTCCAAAACGGGATAATTACTAGCAATAATAAAGCATTGCGCCAGCGCGGGGGACGGGTGGCGATAAAAAATGCTAGGGGATAGCCAACTAACAAACAAGCGACAGTTGTGAGGAAAGCCAGCCAGATCGATCGACCGATTACTCCTAAAAAAACTTCGCTGAACAAACGCTGGTAGTTACTGAGAGTAAATATTGCAGTTACTCCGCCGTAAGTACCGCGTTCGAGAAAGCTGTAGGCGAGGATAATTAGCAGCGGTAAAGCAAAGAAAATTATCAGCCATGCAGTGGCGGGAAACAATAACAGCAAGCGGTTAATTTGTTGGCGTTTTGTGAAATTCATCAAACAGTTGATAGTTGATAGTTGATAGCGAGGTTTTTAATATTTAGTCCGCACCGGCGAACTTTGTTTGACCGAAAACCTTTGACCGAAAACGGTTTCAAATGATGAATCATCATGAGTCAATCTAACTCAGATTTAGTATTATACCAAAATTCGTCCTCGCTCAATTATTTGAGGGCAACGGACGGTTTAAATCTACATTCACATTCAAGTTTTCGCGGCGGAATTGGAAGCGAAAAACCACTTTTCGATCGCCCGCTATATCGCGAGTTCGATTTGCATCTAATTCTCCCCGTCCCGAAACTAATACTTTCTGCTGCAAAGCTGCTTTTTGAGGGAAATTTACCTCATTAGAAAACATATAATTAGAAACAGCTAACGCCCTGCGCAAGCTTAATTCTATATTTCTTTGTTCGGAACCTGCGGAACTGGTATGTCCTTCAACGACGACGCGGGAAATTTGATTTTCCAACTCTTTGTTAGCAAAAATTACTTTACTGTACAGCGGGATGAACGCTT
>JBOFTL010000876.1:0-2108 GCA_051652045.1 Microcoleus sp.
AAAAAAATGGTATAACAATTTATTGAATAAAGAGTTTGTTCGGATCCTCATCCACCCGTCCCCTGCTAAAATCTACGATTATTAGATTGCATGCGGGTGGAATCGGAGTCTCACGCAACTCTCATCCAACACTAACCGAGGCGGTATAGTGTGGGGATTCCCGTCTGTTTAGCTAAATTGTTTAAAAACTGTATTAAAAAGGAGTTTTGCTAGTGAACGCTGCCGAACAAGCCAGGAATATAGAATTAGCCAGCAAAATTGCTGCTGTTGTTAATTTATTCAAGTCGGAATTTCCCGATGCGAGGGTCGATTTAAAACCTTGGATGAATGATGCAGAAACCAGGGAACTCGTCGATCCAGATTCGATCGACATCGGCTTTCATTTTCCCGGTAGAAGTCGCCTGTTGCAAAGTCGCAGCATTCTGATTCAAATCCGATTTTACCAAGATCCGGTGGAAGGATACCAGCGGGCGATCGGAGTTGAAGTAGCCGGCTACGATCATACAGGTCAGCAATGGCGCTTTTCCACTGTTGATAATTGGGGTTTTGTCGGTGCAACCGAGCCCGTAGCGGAATCGGCAGCTAAACTCAAACATTTTTGTCGTGAAATATTTGCTTTGTTTAATAGTGAAAATTAATTCTGTTCCGATCGAGTATTAGTATGAAGAGGACTGAAGTCCTTACTGCGAACGATCGCTGCAATGCTCGATCGAACTGCAACCAACAGGATAAACTGATTGATAAGTATCAGAACGTTTGCCAAATAAAGTATAGCGGTTGTCGCGAATTTGTTCGTAGGCGCGATCGCCCATCCATTTCATTCCCGGCATCGCCCGATAAGCAGCTACAAACACCTCACCTCCCGGCAAAATCCGCCCGATTTCTTCCGCAGCATCGCTACCTTGCCACCGCCTTTCGGGTGATTTAGCATCTATCAAAATCATCCCCATTTCGCAGTCTCGGGCAGTTATTCCAAAACGATTTAACGCCTCTAAATCTTGCATGGGAATATACTCAAAACGCTCGCCTCGATCTATATTTTCCAGTAACTGCACCAAAGTAACGCAAAGATTGCAATTGCCGTCGTAAATTACATTGTACTTCATTTTCCAACAACCCTCAACTATCAACTATCAACATCTACTAACAATTACCAATTACCAATTACCAACAGCACGACACAGATGACACGGATACATGGATAGGTTTTTTGTTACTCTCGATCGATTACCCATTACCAATTACCCATTACCAATCTTATCAGTCTTGTTGCGTAGAAAACACTCGCGCGCCGATTAAAGAAAAGCCGATCGCGCTTGCGAGCAAAACAGGTAAACTGTACCAGGGAAACTTTGCCATATCGTAAGCAGCAGCTCTCAATCCAATACTAGCATAGGTCAGCGGCAGCAGGTAAACTATACCTTTCAACCCCAACGGTAGCGTCGCCGGATCGAAAAATGTTGCTCCTAAAAATGACATCGGAATTATCAAAAAGTTATTGTACAATCCGACAGATTCGAGAGATTTTACCGTCAACCCGACAATTACTCCCAAACCCGCAAAAACAGCACAGTTGAGAACTATCAGAAGCACGAAAAGCGGACTTAAGAAAACCAACTTTTGCGTAAACAAAATCGCTACTAAAATTACTGAAAGTGAAGTCAGCATTCCCCGCACTATTCCCGCTAGCATTTTTCCGGTGTGCAAAGCTAAAGGATGGACTGGTAGCAGCAGCAATTCTTCAAAAGTTTTAGTAAATAACCTTTCGCCGCAAATCGAAAATACTGTCCCGCTAAAACTTACTGTCATGGATGAAAGTGCTACCATTCCCGGCAGCATGAATTCGAGGTAATTGCCGCCAATTGCAGGTTTCGGTAAGGAACTGCCCAAGCCAAAACCAAAGGCAAGAATGTAAATTATTGGAGATACTAAACCTGCGGAAGCAACTGGCAGAATTCGCACTCGCAAATCCAACCAATCACCCCAAAAAACTGTGAGCTTCACTGATCCTTCCACTGATCCGTTTCCACTCCTCAACATCTGGCAACCTAATTGCTTGCTTCTGCAGTTTCAGAATGGCACTACTTGCATGCATCACACACTCATTC
>JBOFTL010000877.1:0-4115 GCA_051652045.1 Microcoleus sp.
CTACTAAATTAACAGCGATCGCCCTCAAAAATCACTCTTTCCAGTAACGAGTTAAGATCCGAATTATCTCACCCGCGATCGGCGATGGTAAAGGCGGACTCCACTCTCCAACTTCGGCAAAACCCAAAACGTGCAGCAGATTGATGATGCTTTCTACTCCTTTGGGAATCCCGCAAATCAACAACCGGATCGGCTGTTTGCCGGTAGGTGTGCCGGGAATTTCTTCGCGAAGGAGTTCTGGAACTGACTTAGGCGGTGATATCATAGAGATTCCTCCTGAATATGGGAGAACAAGCCCCTACCGAACGATCGTCAGTCTGAGCGGTGGGGGTTGACTTTTTTGTTCACTCTAAAGTATCACGGTATGCACTCCGAGTCAACCATTTAGGGTAAAATAAATGCTGTAGCAGGTCAAAAACAGGTACAATAAGGCGGTAAACCACGTATAACAACCTTGCCAGCAAAACTCCCCAGAATAGTTGTATATCTTCCAGAAGAAGTTAAAGCAGACCTAGAGCGGTTAGCGAAATCGCATTATCGGCCGGTTTCCAATATGGTGCTGTCATTAATTCAAGAAGCAGTCGATCGAGCTAAATCTGAGGGCAGAATTCCTAGCGACGATCGATCGCAACAAAAAAGCGATACAGACAAACAACAGTAAAGCAGGAATTTAATTTTTTTCGATAAATTTATTAGCTAGAAATCCCAAAAGATAGTGTTTTAATATGTTAACTAAATACATCAAAGCTGCTATGAAGCAAGCTCAGTAGAAGGAAGAAGGAAGAATAGCATTTTAGACACGCTATTTCCTCTCGCATCTCTCACCATCACAACTCCAGGCTTGCTTCTTCCTGGATTAAGGCAAAACCGTAATTCCCCCCCGACAAACTATCTCGCCCGGACTCAAAGTTAATTCTTCGATATTCACTTCCGAACCAAAATCAATTTTAAAATCATTGAAATTGCTCGCATTTAATAATTGTCGATCGAGTTCAATTTCCGGCGATTCAAATATCAATTCGCGACCGTTAGCTATTTGCAATCCCGTTCGCAAAACCAAAGGAATCTGCGCGCCTCCAACTCCTGCAATTACAGCCGAAAGTGTTAGCAAACCCGCATCAATTGTTACCTGCGAATTTTCCAATTTTAGCGGTTTTTCCCGATCGCCTATCGGCAGCATCGGCAGCAAAAATTCACTCAAAGCATCAGCCAGCAACGGCGCTTTCAGCGACTCATTTAAATCGGCCTGACTGAGGCGCAAAACGCCTGTAACGGGTATAGATTCTAACAGCCGGAGGGGTTGACCTTTCAAAACTTGACCGAGGTTAACGCGGATTTTAGCCCCGCACAGCGCAACTTCAGTTAGGTGCAATCCCATGTATACGGCACCGGCAGCAGCAACAGTTACTTTGGGAATTTTACCGCCGAACAACTGCCGATCGCTCCCTTCAATTGTTACTTTTAACTCATCTACGCGCTCGACTTGCGATCGCAGCCACAACCGCACCGCTGGAGACAATATTTTACTCGCGATCCGAGTACCCCGACTTGAAGCATCTTCTTCGCCACCGACACCAGCAGGTTCGCTATCGAATTGAGAAAAGTTGCGATCGACATCCATAAGTAATTAAAAAACATCAGAAAAAACACCAGCTTGAATATTAAAGCACAGAAATCTCGATCGAGCAGTGAGGACAGTTGACAGTTGATAGTTGACAGTTGTTCTTCCTTCTTCCCTCTTCCTTCTTCCTTCTTCCCTCTTCCTTCTTCCTTCTTCCTTCTTCCTTCTTCCTTCTTCCTTCAATTGTCTGGTGTGTCGCTATTGGCTTGTGGGAAATTACTGCGAATTGCCAGCGGCGCACCCTACTTTTTTTTGGCGAGATGCGCTATATTTGACGATCGCGCTTGTATTTGATAAAGGTTATGCACTTATCTCATCGCTCCGGAGGGTGACTAAACTAGAATTTGGTAGTACGATCTAAAGATTGTGGAAATAATGCACAGATCGCACGTCTCCACAAAATAATTTCGATCCAGAATGTTATGTGAAGTTCGATCGCTCTAATTTTCAGTTGACAGCAGACAATTATCAACAAAAAACTGGGCGGAGCACTTGTTATCGCTTACAGCCCCGTCAAGCGAATAAAGGGGATGAACTCTCAACTGTCAATTGTCAATTGTCAACTGTTACGCACAAATCTCCTTATGCTGGAACAAACAAAAGCTCAATATTCTGTAGCCTGGATCGGTAAAATAGCAGAAATCCCTAAAACTGCTTGGGATGCCTTAGCAATGCCGCTAAAAACTCCTTTTTTAGAATGGGAATGGCTCAACAATCTCGAAGCCTCCGGCAGCGCAACAGGTAAAACAGGTTGGCTGCCGCATCACTTAACTGTATGGCGTGACAAACAGTTAATTGCTGCCGCCCCACTGTACGTAAAAAGCCACAGCTACGGCGAATTTGTCTTCGACAATCAGTGGGCCGATTTAGCCGAACGTTTGGGAGTTAAATACTATCCCAAATTGATGGGAATGACGCCCTTTACTCCTGCTGAAGGTTATCGGTTTTTGATTGCTGAAGGAGAAGATGAAGACGAATTAACGGGAATTATGGTCAGCGCGATCGACCATTTTTGCGATCGCCACCGCATCTCCGGATGCAATTTCCTTTACGCCGATCCCGAATGGCAAAAAAGAATGGAAAATTATGGTTTTAGCACTTGGCTGCACCACAGCTATATTTGGCAAAATCAAGGATATCAAAATTTTGACAGTTATTTAGGTGCATTTAATGCCAACCAGCGGCGCAATATCAAGCGGGAACGCAAAGCAGTTGACAAAGCCGGATTGTTAATAAAAACGCTGACAGGTGATGAAATTCCGCAAGCCATGTTTTCGAGAATGTATGATTTTTACGAGAATACTTGCGATAAATTTGGTTGGTGGGGAAGCAAGTATTTGACTAAGCGATTTTTTGAACAATTACACCACAATTACCGCGATCGCGTGTTATTTGTAGCAGCTTACAACAAAGAAGATGACAGGCAGCCTGTGGGAATGTCATTTTGTTTGTATAAGGGCGATCGATTGTACGGAAGGTATTGGGGCAGCCTTCAAGAAATCGACTGTTTGCATTTCGATGCTTGCTATTATACGCCGATCGAATGGGCGATCGATCGGGGCATCCAAAGCTTCGATCCCGGTGCCGGCGGCAGGCACAAAAAACGGCGCGGCTTTCCGGCTACGCCAAATTACAGCTTGCACAAATTTTACAACAATCGGCTGGCACAAATTCTGAGATCTTACATCGGTCAAATTAACGAAAGAGAACAGCAAGAAATCGATTTTGTCAACCAAAATTTGCCTTTCTGTCAAGATAATTCCGCATCGGAGGACTGAAGTCCTTACTACGAATCAGGTTTGTAGTCGGGACTTCAGTCCCCTCCAAAGACAGGACTAAAGTCCTTACTACGAACCTTAGTCCTTACTACGCATCAGGTTTGTAGTCGGGACTTTAGTCCCTTCCAAAGACAGGACTAAAGTCCTTACTACGAACCTTGAATTTCTAATTCAAAAATACTCTCCCATCTCCCTGAACTTCCATTGATTTGGTATCCGCCCCCAAATCAGTTGTCGCGCCAAAACTGACTTGCAGCATTCCCGGCGTAGCGGTAGCCTGAGGGCGAACTAACAGCAATCCGCCGTCTGGGCGCTGGTAAGTTAGAGTGACGGGTGTTTTCAAGTTGTTGAGCAAAATTTCCGACTGTTCGCCCAGAGTTCGCGGTTGGGTAACGCCCACAACTTGATAATTGATAACGGCATTGGTAGTATTCACGAGTTTAATTGCTACCATGCCTGCTGTAGGGGTAACTCGCGCACCGGGCATCGGGAAGCGGGCCGGAGGGGCACCTTCGGGTGCGGCGGGCTTCTCGGCGGGCTTCTCGGCGGGAGTTGGTGTTTCCTCGGCGGGCATTTCATTTGCCGGGGGAGTGGCGGGTTGGGAAACTGGTTTTCCTTGGCCTTGGGGCGGGGGCCCGCCAGCAAGGGAAATTGTAGCGATACCAATTGGTAAAGCGATGCTGGCGGCTGCTAGCAAGCTGAATTTTTGCAACAGT
>JBOFTL010000878.1:0-2485 GCA_051652045.1 Microcoleus sp.
GCGCAACTACGAACTATTGTAATTGCAAACTAACACTTATTTTCTCGATCGCGATGCGGCGCTAAAGCGCAACTACGAGCTTATTTTTTCGATCGCACACCTGCAATTTTTAAACGAATTCGATAAAGACTTTTACTTGCTGTAATGTAAAGCGTTTTATAATCTTTATCTCCCCAAGCTACATTAGTTGCCGTTTCAGGTACGGGAATCTTACCCAAAAGTTTTCCTGCAGGCGATAAAATCCATATTCCTCCAGCCCCGGTACTGTACACATTTCCTTGCACATCAACTTTTAAGCCGTCGGGAACTCCGCTTTTACCGGGATCTTTTAATTCAGCAAAAACCCGTTCTTTGCTCACAGTTCCATCTGAGTTAATATCGAAAACCGCAATATATCCCGCTTCGGAATTGTTGACATAAAGTTTTTGCTCGTCCGGCGACAAAGCGATGCCGTTCGGCTGCACCATATCCTTAACCAGTAAAGTTACTTTTCCGTCCGGTGCCAGCCTGTACACTCCGTAAAAATCCAATTGTTTCTGTTCTTTGCTTACGCCGTATCCGGGGTCGGTGAAATAAATGCTGCCGTCCGATTTAACAGCTAAATCGTTCGGACTGTTGAGCCGTTTGCCTTCGTATTTATCCGCCAATGTCACAACTTTACCGTCCTTTTCCGTGCGTGATAGGCGGTGAGTGCTGTGTTCGGCAGTAATTAAACGACCTTCTTTGTCAAAAGTATTGCCGTTAGCATTTCCTGAAGGGCGGCGGAAGATTTCTGCTTTGCCATTGGCTGCAAGTTTATAGATAGTATTGGCGGGAATGTCGCTGAACAGCAAAAATCCGTCGGGATGCCATGCCGGCCCTTCGATAAATTGAAAATCGCCTGCTACTTTTTCTAATTTGGCGCTGTCAGCTAAAATAGATTGCATAGAGTTGGTCTGCTCTGGCGTAGATTGGACGGTGACTTGTTTGAGATCGGATGTTATTGTGTTTGAGGAGTTGCTGCTTGATAAAGGCTCGTTGCAGCTTGTTAAGGTTAAAGCTGTAAATAAGAGGGCGATCGGGGTGATTTTTCTGGTCATGTTAGTTGCTGAGTTGGAGAGAGTGAACGCAATATTTAAATCAAAACTGTTAACCGCAGATTGATGCAGATAAACGCAGATAAACGCAGATAATTGCCATAAGAGTTAACTGTCAGGAGATTTTAAATTTTAGATTTTAGATTGTTCGATCTTACGATCGAGAGATTGTTCGATCGGAAGAATTACCAATTACCAATTACCAACTATTAAAATGCTGTTTACCCTAAATATTAAACTACTAGGTGGATTTAGTCTTTCCCATGCAGATAAGCCGGTTATCGGTATCACGACAGAACGCCTGAAAGCATTATTAGCTTATTTGGTACTGCATCGCGAGATCCCGCAAACCAGGCAGCGACTGGCTTTTCAATTTTGGGAAGATTCAACGGAAGTCCAAGCCCGCACTAATTTGCGCCGGGAATTGCATCACCTGCGTCAGGGACTCCCTGATGCCGATCGCTTGTTGCTGGCAGATGCTAAAACCTTACAATGGAATCCCCACGGGCCTTTCGTGCTGGATGTAGCTGAATTTGAACGGGCCTTCGCTACCGCCACAGCAGCGGAACGAGACAGAGATGTGAATGCTGCTAGAACTGCCTGGGAGCAAAGCATTCAGCTTTACAGTGGCGATTTGCTGCCGGGTTGCGAGGATGAATGGGTTTTCCCCGAACGCGAACACTTGCGGCAGAAATTGCTGCAAGCCCTTGAATCTCTGACTCGCCTGTCGGAAGCTGAGGGCGATTATCGGGCTGCAATCCGCTGCGCGCAACGCTTGCTTGAGCTCGATCCGCTGCACGAAGCCAGCTATATAGCTTTGATGCGATCGCACCATTTGAACGGCGATCGCGCCAGCGCATTGCAAGTCTACCATCGCTGCATGACCGTGCTGCGGGAGGAACTGGGAATCGATCCGAGTGCGATCGCGCGCAAACTCTACGAACAACTGTTGGTGGAAGACGATGTACCGGAAATTCAACCATCTGCTAAATCTGCCTCGGGGGCGGGTACGGGGGCACCGCCCCTACAAATGACTTTGTTTCCCTCACTTTTAGCTTTGTCGCCTCTGGTGGGGCGCGATCGCGAACGGGCATTAATTCAGGAGTGGGCAAGGTCGATACTGAATGGAAACAACCCTGCAAACGCCCAGCCGCCTCCCGTACTCTCGATCGCGGGCGAACCGGGAATCGGCAAAACGCGCTTGCTAGAAGAACTGCGATCGCTCGCGCGGGGCGTTCAAGTCCTCTGGGGACGAGGGTTTGCTGCCGAGATGATGCGACCCTACGGCATCTGGATCGATGCTTTGCGATCGCTCGCACTGCCCTCTACTGCCAACATTCCGCCGGAATTAAGTGTTTTGCTGCCAGAACTCGCTCGATCGACCCCATCAGCCCCCGATCGACCTCCGG
>JBOFTL010000879.1:0-15658 GCA_051652045.1 Microcoleus sp.
ACCGTCAGTGTCAAACCAGGGACTTGCAGCATCGATCGCCCAGCGATATTCACCATCGCGGCGGCGAAATCGAAACTCTAATTGAAATGCTTCGCGACGTTCATTCGCAGTCAGAAACGCAGATTGGGCAATCTCTCGATCGTCGGGATGTACGGCATTGAACCAGCCAAAGCCCAAGCCGGTTTCTTCCGTTTGCCCGGAAAAATCATACCAGCTTTGATTCAGATAGGTGCAGTAGCCTGTCGGATCGGTAACCCAGACCATGACTGGGGCGCGATCTGCCATGTTGCGAAACCGTTCTTCACTTTCGCGTAAAGCTGCGGTACGCTCTGTCACCCGCTGTTCCAATTCATCGCGAGCCGCTTGCAATTGCTGCCTTTGTTGCTCGATGGTTCGACCGGCAATCTCCAATTCCTGATTCTTTTGCTGTAACGCTGCCTGGGTCGATCGCAGTTGTTCCAGGACCGTTTGCAATCGATCGTTAACCGAGCGGAGTTCGTCAACTTGGGGGTCATTGGGGGTTCGATCGACCTGAACCGGAGTTGAGGAGGCATAGAGGGGATTCAGTCGATAGCCCACCCGGTAAACCGTTTCGATCGTATCCTTGGGCGCGCCCACTGCCATTAATTTCTGTCGCAGATCTTTGATGTGATATCGTACAACTTCTTCTCCTGGAGATTCCAAAGAACTCCAGGCGCGATCCAGGATGACTCTGGCGCTAAACACTGTTTCCTGAAACCGCAAAAATAGCTCCAGAATCGCATATTCCTTGGGGGTCAGAACCAATAGCCGATCCTGGTAGGCAACTCTTCGGGTGTTTGGATCGAGGGATAAATGGTTCCAAGATAGTATTGGATCGCCCACAGTCGCCCCTCGTCGAAACAGTGCTTGGATGCGAGCGACCAGTTCATCATTATCAAAGGGTTTCACGACATAATCATCGGCTCCAGCGTTGAGGGCGATCGCCTTCTGCTGGGTTTCCCCCTGTCCGGTAAGCAACAAGATAGGTTGCCGAAATCCTTGCTTTCGGAGTTGCTGACACACCTCAATACCGTTCAATCGGGGCAGCAAGACATCCAGCAGAACGAGATGGTAGTCAAAAGCATCTGCCATTTGTAGCGCTGCTTCGCCATCGACAGCGATGTCTACCGCGTAATTACAGTGACGCAGTAATAATTGAAGTGACTGAGCAACAATGCGATCGTCATCCACAACCAGGATTTTCAACGGCAACCTCCAAGTCGATTTGAATTTGCGAAGCAGTCAGGCGCAATCCAAAGCAATCTTAACTATCCACACAGTTTCTACACAACTACTCTATCAAAATAGACCTATGGGAGATGAATCACAATTCCTCTAATTCCCGAGTAGATTGTTTGCTCCTCCCAAAACCTCTCCCCAAGTTCCTATCCTTTTCCAGATAGTAGATCGATCTCTCACTATCTATAAAGAAATGGGAGAGATTTCTCCTCTAAAAGCATCATGGTTCCCCAACATTTTTACAAATATTAATAATCAGGAAAAGTATTATGTATCAGCCCTTTCATGCCGTTCCTGCTGCCTATCGGGAGCCTCACTCCCTTCCATCGCTTCAATCTGAGTTTGAAGCTTTAGACAACAATCAGATCGAACCAGACACTATTCTATCAAAAAATATCTACATCTACGATCTGGTGGAGCAACATAACCCGATCGGCAGTTGTTCTGTCGCAAACCTGTTGGGCTATCGCACCGATAACATTGCTGTAGCCGAGTCGCTAGATCTGGCAGGTTTAATTCACCCGGACGATCTAAACCGAGTTTCTGAACACTTTCAGCGATTCACTACGCTGCACCGTGAGGAGGTAATTAGCATTGAGTACCGGATGCGGCGGGCGGACGGTCGGTGGTGCTGGCTGCGATCGCATGAAACCCTTCTGGCGCAAGCAAATGACAGCTTTCCCCGGCAAATTCTAGGAATGATTCAGGTGATGGATCGGTAGGAGAAGGTAACTCGGTAGATTTGGGATGAGCCGTCTATTTAACACCTAAAAACATTCCTGTCTAAACAATAGCGAAGCATCGGTTTGTTAGAGACAAGATCGACTGTTTAATATTTCTGTTTTAGAAAAAGATTTTTTATGCTCAACTGTCCTTGTTGTTCCAATCTAATGCTCCGTCATTTTCAAGATGGTCAAATTCGATTGTTTTGTCGTCGCTGTTGGTCAGAAATGCCTATCTTGAATTGTAGTAAATCTGAGATCTTACACCACTTGCAACAACCTGGCAAATGGAATACTCCTAGATCGTAAATTTTGATATCTCTTGTCGGTTTTACTGCCCGCGTCCTGGTTTGCAATCTACAAAACCTAATGCTTATGTGCCCTTGAAAACTGGCGATCGAAATGGCGATTGTTGGTGCGATCGGATATTCAATTTTCGCAGCACGCGCAGTTAGAGCCGCTTGAATTCGTTCTGGCAAGCGGCTCAAAATTACTTCGGCATCAGCAGGAGAAAGTTGTTCTTGAAGTTTTGCTTGCAAGGCATTCACCTTTAAGTTGGAATTTGAACGTTGTATGGGGTTCAGTGGTTCTTAGAATATAGTCTCAATCTCACTCAATTTTTGTTAACTTTGACCAAGCTCGAATTCTCTCCTTAAAACTACGCCATTCGTCATAAACCTCCTTAAATAATTTGTCTTGCTGAGCATAGACATTCAGTTGATACTTGGTATTGTCTTCAGCAGCTTTTAGGATATCGTTATTAAACCGTATCAGTTCAACCCCTTTTTGGGGGATTTCTTTTAGTGCCAAGCTATTTTTTAAATCGTACTCAGTCAAAATACTTGTGTAGGTTTCATGACAAGCAATCTTGAAAATTTCTTTATAGCTATCCGGTAGTTTGTTCCAAGCACCTAGGTTAACTTGGGCATCAAATGTAGTGCTTGGCTCCCACCAGCCTGGATAATAATAAAATTTTGCTGCTTCATTTAGACCTAACTGAAGATCGTCATATGGTGAAATCCACTCAACAGCAAAAAAGCGTCCATCTTTAAGCCTTCTGATAGCTTCATCTAGTGAAATTTTACCAATATCATCATGATTTTTCATTCCCATTCTTCTCAAAACATCGGCTCCCAACCCAGGAATTCGGATGATCTTACCTTTAAGATCGTCTGGCCGATTAATCTTTGCTTTGAACCAACCTCCCATCTGTCCTCCCGTAGCTCCTGCGGGAAATGAAATTACGTTTAATCCTAGTTTGTTGTAGATAGATTGCATAAAGGTCAATTCATCATTAGGATTCTTTTTATAATGAAGCCAAGCGGTTTGCTCTTGGGGATTCAGACCAAAGGGGATAGCACACCCGAAATATAGCGCTTTATATTGCGGAGTAGTATAGAAAGTCCCACTATAGGCACACTGTATATCACCTGCGCTAACTTTCTTTAGTATTTCCTCCGTTTGTCCAGTTCTTTTTAGTGTGATTATAAAGCGTCCTTGCGTCATTTTTCTGACACGATCGCAGACCTGTTGTGGAGCAGTATAAAGAATAGTTTTTTTAACACTTTCACCCAGAAAAGCGTGCATTTCCCATGAAACAGACGGACATTGCTCGGCATCAGAGGGTAGACGATTCCGATCGGGAGTAGGCTGAGATATAGCCTTATCTAAGAATACTCCGTTTACTAAACCTCCAACAACAAGAGGTGTATAAGTAAGAACCTTACGACGTGTTGTATTAGTAGATTTATTTCCTCCACTTGGGTCTATTGGATTCGGATTTGTTCTAATTATAATTGCCATCCCCCCAAATGTGCCAGCAGCATTCTCTATCGATGAAATTTCGTTATTTGTTGGTGGTGTATTATTTGTCGCGATCCTCAACAGAAGAGAAGATAGTCGAGCGGCTTCTTGTAGACCGATATCTTGACCAATATTGTTTGTTTGCAAGTCCTGAGCATAAGTTTGCAGTGTACTCCATTGAGCGTTAGGTACTTCTCCTTGTCTGAGTTTCTCTACAATCTCCAGGAGACATTTCTCAATTGCCTCAAAGTAAGTTGCAATACGTTGACGTTTTGCTTCTCCAGCTCCCCGTAAGTGAACGCTTACTTCAGACACTATTCTTACAACTTCAAGTAATTCTGTTAACATTTTTCCTCCCATGAGTCATATCATATATAAAGATGAGCATTCAACCAAATAGTCATGCGGCTAAAACGGGACGATCGAGCTTACAGACTGCATACAGAAGCGCAGCTTTAATATCCTCAACTTCCAAGTCCGGCAATTCTTCTAGAAACTCAAAAACTTGCTCACCCGCAGCTAGCAACTCTAGGATATCGATGACTCGAATCCGCATTCTCCGGATGCAGGGACGACCGCCACATTGTCTTGGATTCACTGTGATTCTATCAAACAGATCGGCAACGGATGCTGGCATTGGTTAATATTGTTTGAAACCTTTGTCTCTAGCTTACCTCATTTATCGCTCCAAACTCATACTGCGATATAATTGTGCGATCGCCATCTACGGTAATGGGCGTTGACGAATTCGATCGCGATCGACCACCGTAAACCGTTCCTCAAATTGCAACCCTTCCATCTGTAATAAATTTAACAATATTGATGCTGGTTCTTCCGGCGTGTGAGGACGAAACCGCAAATAAATGACACCTCTTGGCGATCGCATCCGCAAGCGATAAATCAGCTCACCATAATCGCGATCGAACGTCAAAATCACCCGTTGCTCATCCGCCGCACGAACCAAAACTTCGGCATCCTCAATTCCCGGAGAATCCTCACTTACAGAAGCGACTTCAAGATTCACTTGTCGCAGCAGTCGCACGCTAAATAGTGGAAAGTTTTCATTAGCCAGAAATCGCATTAACTTGCCTCAGCCAATAGCAAAGGCGTGTAAAATACATCTTCTTTGAGGCATTCCGCAGCGAAAGCAAATACAGCTTGGATAGATTCAGGATTAAGCGTTGGGTAGTTTTCTAGAACTTGTTGTTGCGTCCAACCTTCTGAAAACAACCCCAGAATGAATTCCACTGATATTCGCGTTCCCTTAATTACAGGCTTGCCCAGCAAAATTTTAGGATTTGAGTGAATGTGTGCTTTCCAGTTCATAACCAGCTTGCCTCTATGGAGTCTGCATCTATTTTGAAACCTTTGTTTCTAGCTTACTTTATTTATCGCTCCAAATTCACATCGCGATATGATGTAAGTCATGTCGATTTATTTGCTCGTTGTGTCATGTATCGATCGAAAGTTGTGTAATCTCCGGCCTTGTAGTCAGCGCGAGCAGCTTCAATTTCGGCAATGTCTTCTAGAGAATCTTCCTCATTCGGGAATAATTCAGCTTCCAAAAATTCCCATATCTTGTATCTTTCAGCAATTCCCAGTGACGAAATAGCTTCCAGCAGTGATTGAAATGAGATGTCTACTTTCACGGTATTCTCAGTCATCAGAACTTTCCTCCACTTTTAATTTTATATTTAGCATATTTATTCAGGATTCTCAAAATACCAGTTCATAACCACTGCGCCTCTATGGGTTTTCATCTATTATGAGTATAGTATAGTTAAGATTCTAAAATTTATGACCGCAGCAGTATCTATTGACATTGGTACGCTCATTACACGCACTCCCGGATTGCATGGTGGATGTCCCCACATCCTCGGTAAGAGTCTTTGCGTTGGCGGAGCCTGTCCGTAGGACTTATGCTTTGCGCTTAGCTCGCAATGACAATAAAAGAGGTAGGAAACACGGATTTGGTATAAAATAGAATTCCTTGCGTCAGTCCTGTTCTCCTTATTTTAAGTTGTAAGCTTTAGGTGTTAGGCGTCATTCCCTACAACCTAACACCTAACACCTCCTTCTACCTTCTTCCCTCCAACTCCCGATACACACTCCAGAATCATCCGTGTATCCGTGTCAAAATCCGTGTTCTTCCTTCTTTTTTCTCCCTTCTACTATAGTTCGGTTATCTGATTTTGAAAGATGTTGCCAGCAGGCAGTCAGAAACCACTTGTAGGACTAAAATACTTCGCTACAAATCTCAAATCTCAAATCCCAAATCTTAAATCAGGTAGTTTGGCACTAAATATGAGATAATTACCTCGCTCTGGCTCGATCGCGCGCTCCCGACAGTCCCCTTTACGGCAGGACGATCGGGATTAATCTGTGGCTGGGATAATTAACTGCCCAGCTCGATCGCAGTTTTAGGGCAACTCAACGCAAAAACTCTCCTTTACCAATCGAAAACTTCCGTGTTAGAAGCATTCGTATTTGCCACAATACTATGTGGGTTTTTTGGCATCATCTTGAAAAAGAATCTACTCATGAAAATCGTTGCTATGGATGTCATGAGTACCGGAGTTATCGCTTATTACGTGGTGGTTGCATCGCGCGATGGTTTGTTTACCCCCATTTTTTCAAATGCTGAAACAGCCCAAAAGATCGCTTACGCCGATCCAGTTCCCCAATCGGTAATTTTGACGGCGATCGTTATTGGTTTTTCCATTCAAGCTTTAATGTTAGTCGGAGTCATGAAGCTATCGCGGGATAACCCGACATTGGAAACCAACGAGATCGAGAAAAACAATACGCCGTCATGAATACAATTAATACAATTACGATCGCCTGGATCGGCTTGCCATTTTTTATCGGGTTTGTCATCTTTCTCTCGCCCAAACTCGATCGCTACCTTTCACTGTGCGCTACAGTTGCTTCGGCCGCCTTTGCCTTACAATTATTTGTCGAATCATCGCCGATAAATGTGGTATTGCTCGATAATTTTGGCGTTACCTTAGTGCTCGATCGACTGAGCGGCTTCTTTATCTTG
The DNA here is from genome assembly GCA_051652045.1 of Microcoleus sp. Taxonomy (GTDB): domain Bacteria; phylum Cyanobacteriota; class Cyanobacteriia; order Cyanobacteriales; family Microcoleaceae; genus Microcoleus. The sequence continues at coordinate 6,829 of JBOFTL010000879.1, forward strand.
ACCAATGCGATCGTTACAGCAGCCGTCATTTTTTACTGCTGGAACACTGGAAAAACAGCTTTCTTTTATGCCCAAACAATTATCCTGCACGGCAGCTTGAATGCCGCCTTTGCAGGCTCAGATTTTGTCAGTTTGTACGTGGCATTAGAAGTTAGCGGTATAGCTGCATTTCTCCTCATTGCATATCCGCGCACGGATCGATCGATTTGGGTTGGCTTGCGCTATCTTTTTGCCAGCAATACTGCCATGCTGTTCTATTTAGTCGGTGCAGTATTGGTTTATCAAGCCAGTTATACATTTAGTTTTTCTGGATTGAGCAAAGCACCTCCCGAAGCTGTCGCTTTGATTTTCTTAGGACTTTTGGTGAAAGGAGGCGTGTTTGTTTCGGGGTTGTGGTTGCCGCTAACCCACTCCGAATCCGAAACCCCCGTATCGGCTTTGATGTCAGGAATTGTAGTCAAAGCAGGGGTTTATCCGCTGATGCGATGCGCGTTAATTGTCGAAGATCTCGATCCGATTATCCGCATTTTTGGCGTGGGAACATCGCTGCTAGGCGTCTTCTATGCTGTCTTTGAAAAAGATACCAAGCGGATGCTAGCTTTTCATACAGTTTCGCAGTTAGGCTTTATCCTCGCGGCGCCAGAAGTAGGGGGTTTTTATGCACTAACCCACGGCTTAGTTAAATCATCACTCTTCATCATTGCAGGAGCATTACCGAGCAGAAACTTCAAAGAATTGCAGCAAAAACCGATGTTCGATCGATCGATCTGGATTGTCTTAGTTATCGCCTGCTTTTCGATATCAGGATTTCCCATGCTATCCGGCTTTGGAGCAAAAGTTTTGACCTCAAAGAATCTGTTACCTTGGCAAACCTACGTGATGAACATAGCCGCCTTGGGAACAGCAATTTCCTTTGCCAAATTCATCTTTCTTCCCCATCACCCAAAAGATTTAGGAGAAGGCAAAAAACCGGAAAGACTCGGTTTTTGGGTAGCAGTGATAATGCTGCTTGCTGGATTGATCGCAGCTAATATTGCCTATTTGCCAGCCTATACCTTTGCCAACGTCGTCAAAGCACTCGCCATCATTGGATGCGGTTGGTTTGCCTATTTATTGATTTTTCGACGCACCATCCTCAAATTACCGCGAGTGCTAGAACAATTCGATCACCTAATCGGTGTCATGAGTCTGATGTTAATTCTAATCTTTTGGATGGTTTGGGCATGATCGGACATCTCATATTGCGATTGAGCATTTGGTTTTTGCTCACTGCTAATTTCACGCTAGAAAATATCATCATCGGCATTCTCATTGCCTTGCTTTTACCGCGCAGCTATACCAAGCGAGACTCCATCAAGGAATTGCTGCAAGTATTTTGGAAAATCCTCCTAGCGGTTCCCCAGGCCTATATTGAAGCCTTTGAAATGCTGTTCCGCCCCCATAACGAAGAAGAGATCGTCATGGAACGGGTGCGCCCCAATCGATCGTCCCGATTGATATTTTTGGATGTATTTCTGATTACTTTCACGCCGAAAACCATTGTGGTGAGATACAACGAAGAAAACTCTTGCTACGAAGTTCATAAAGTCGGAAGGGGGACAAGATCTTGAATTTATTCATCATGAACTTTGTTCTAGTTGCCATGATTTTGGCACTGCTAATTCCCCTGTATGAAGCTTGGAAAGATGAAGATATTTGGCAAACGCTGCTAGCTTTTGCCAGCGTCTCCACCAAGACAGCCGTCATCAGTTTATTTGTCTCTGTTTTACGCGATGACTGGATGATTGGGGTTGTCGCAGTCATCATCCTGAGTGTTGGCAACGCTTCCTTAATGTTGCTAGCCCACATAATTAAACGCATGAGTTCTACTCAATAAATACCACGATCGATCTCTTGAGTTACACCTGTTTTGCCATCGGCATCTTCTGTGGTTTTTAACGAATGAGTTCCACTCGATAAACACCACGATCTCTTGAGTTACACCTGCTTTGCCATCGGCATCTTCTGTGGTTTTTAACGAATGAGTTCCACTCAATAAATACCACGATCGATCTCTTGAGTTACGCCTGTTTTGCCATCGGCATCTTCTGTGGTTTTTAACGAATGAGTTCCACTCAATAAATACCACGATCTCTTGAGTTACACCTGCTTTGCCATCGGCATCTTCTGTGATTTTTAACGCATGAGTTCCACTCAATAAATACCACGATCTCTTGAGTTACACCTGCTTTGCCATCGGCATCTTCTGTGATTTTTAACGCATGAGTTCCACTCGATAAACACCATGATCGATTTCTTGAGTTACACCTGTTTTGCCATCGGCATCGTCTTCTGGTTTTGGGGAACATCTTACCTCCTCGGCAGGCGATCTGTTTTGTACAAACTGCACAGTCTGTCCGTAGCAGACACCCTCGGTTCGATGATTATTATCGTCGGGTTGCTGTTAAAAATACCCAGTGATTGGCCGTTACTAATTCTTGCCATTATCTGTTTGGCAATTTGGAACACTATGTTGGGATATGTATTAGCTTACTGTTCTGCTGATGGGGGCAACAATGAACGATCCATACGTTAATGATAGCTATATCTACGTGCTAGTCGCCTTGCTGCCTTTGATTGCATCAATGGTGATTTTTCAAGTCAATCCTTACCACGCCCTAGCTTTACGAGGTCTTTTGGGCGCGGTAGCTGCGATGATTTATGCAGTGTTAGGTGCGGGAGATGTAGCCTTAACTGAAGCTTTGATGGGAACTCTGCTTTCGATTACCCTGTATGCAGTAGCAGCCCGATCGTCCTTAGTTTTAAGTGTAGGCATCCTGAAAGAGGATTCGATCGAGACTGATGGCGAAAATCCCCAGTTTAAGCAACTGATAGATGAGATTCGCGCCCTCGCAGGCAAACATCAAATGCGCCTCGAAGTGATTCCCTACACGAATCCACAGGCTTTGCAACAGGCATTAATGGATAAAGAAATTCATGCGATCTGCGCGCCCAATAGCGGGCAATTACCGCCGATCGATACTTCAGCCGAAATGCCACTTTATCACACCACAACTCGCATTTCACGCATCTATGAAATCATGGAAAATCAACTTCCACCCTCTGCGACAACCCTAAGCTATATCAGTGTGCCAGAGGTAACTATTGCTCACTTTGAGGAGTCACCTTCATGAAAATAGGAATTATGAAATGGCTTTACATTCTGGCGGGAATCGCCTTGTTTTTCAAAATGATTGTGATGCCAGATTTTTCACCTGAATCAGCGATCGCGATCGTCGATTCAGTTGTCAAAGATTGTGGAGTTCCCAACGCAGTTTCTGGCATCATTTTCCGCAATCGTTTGTACGACACCATTTTTGAAGTTGTGGTATTTACGATCGCCATTTTGGGAGCGAATTTCCTGCTAGCTAATGAAAAGCCATTCTGTTCGATCTATCAGTTTACCGATCGACCTTCGATCGTGCTAGCCCGTTTTGGCGCAACTATTGCCGCCCTGGTAGGAATAGAATTAGCAATTCGAGGACATTTAAGTCCTGGAGGCGGCTTTGCGGCAGGCGTAGCGGGAGGAACTGCAATCGGACTTGTAGCAATTACCTCATCACCGCAATCGATGCAGGAAATCTACAAACGCTGGCACGCTGCTAGTTGGGAAAAGGTTTCGGTACTCGTTTTTATTGTGCTATCAGTAATTACGCTATCTGGAGTAGAATTACCGCACGGAGTTTTAGGAACTTTATTTAGTGGCGGAATTCTTCCAGTGCTCAATATCTTAGTAGCAGTAAAAGTTGCATTAGGTTCTTGGGCTGTTCTTTTAGTGTTCGTTCACTATCGGGGATTGTTGTGATGTGAATGCAGTTCGAGAAATCGGGTTTTTTCCATAATCTTTCTTTCTGTTGAATATTTTAAATAAAAACCCGGTTTCTTGACTGAAGTCCTTACTCAGAACTTCGTTACGAACGAATATTATTGGGGTCGATCGACCTTAATATTAAGTTCGGGAGATTATACCAATTTTAAAAAATACTGCAACAGTATTCTTATCCCCCCCCTTGTAGGGGCGGTGCCCCCGTGCCCGCCCTGGCTAGGGCAGGGTGATTTTATTGTCGTAAAATAAATTAGGTATGTAGTTGCGCTTTAGCGCTCTTAGCTTAGATCGGGAAAGAGCGCTTTCATCGCAACTACGTACCTTTATTATTGGGGTCGATCGACCGAATTCGATATCAAATCGTCTTGCCAATAACTAAGCTAAAAACTGGAATTGCGAACCGTTAATTCCCAATGCAAAAGAACTTGCTTGTTCAAATGCTCCCGTCAGTTCAAAGCTATTCGTGTCTAAAACTATCCCCAAAATCTGCCCGGTAAATCTGTTTTCAACCACCAGATCGTTGATAATTCCGTCATTGTCGTAAGCAATCAAATTGTCATCTTCAAAAAACAGATCTAACTCTGTTAAACCATCTGTCAAGGCAAGACGATCGCCCTCATCAAAGTTAAAATCAGTAATGATATCGGCTCCATCAACACCAAATTCTTCGTTGCTTCTGAGTACGAATATATCTCCACCTGGGCCTCCTGTCAGCACGTCAATTCCGCGATCGCCCGATAAGAAATCATCTCCCTCATTGCCGTCTAAATCGTCATCCCCTTGTCCTCCTCGGATAATGTCGTTGCCTAATCCGCCAAAGAGAATGTCATTGCCGGCATCTCCCCTGACGATATCGTTGGCTTCGTTTCCGTCCAATATATCATTATCTTTGCCACCGTAAATGATGTCATTGCCACCGCTACCTGCGATTACATCATTGCCGTCATTTCCTAACAATCTTTCATTAGAATCGAAGGAACCTACTATGGTATCGTTGCCGCCGAGCCCCCAAACTCCCCAGGGGAAAGAAAACAAATTGCCTTCTGCTACATCGATATCATCTGATGTAGCGTAGGCCAAAAGACGCGGGCCGCCACCAGCAAATCCAGAAAATCCAAACGGATCGTTGATGAGATTGTTAACGGTTAAAGCCATAGATATCCCTTTTGAGAAGTGGTGATATCTGCATTATATGTCTATCATTTCTTGGTTGTCATTAGTCTGTTATCTCTGTTATTAGTTATTAGTTATCATCGCCATGCCATCACCCGGTAGCATGATTTTTTATTAATTTTTGATACTTAAACTTTAATCTTTTCCTGTTGCTCTTAATTCTGGGTTATTAATTCTTGGTTCTCACTGACATCTTGCAGCAATATCAATCTGGGGGTTGTTTGGGGGTGATTCGTGGGGCCGGCTCAACGTAAAACTCGAATACTATCAATCGATCGACTTTTAACTCTCAACTATCAACTCTTAACTCTCAACTCTCAACTATAATGGGTTTAACCAATCGAGTGCTACATACGTTAACATACCTGTAATCGCCAGACAGAGCTGCTGATTGTAACGAAAAGTCAAACTAGGAGAAATTCAGTTATTTTGGCTGGAAGATACCTATTTTAGGGTCGATCGACCGCACAAAACAGGCTCGATCGCCCTTACAAACAACTTTACACGCGGGTGCGGAGTGCTGCGAAAACTTCTAAATAGTAAATCAATAGCTGCTGTATAACATCATTTTCCCAAAATCCACTATTTTCAGGTGTTTTCTTCATGTCTAGTTCAAAATCCTCAGCGCATCAAAACAACAACCACTCTGCCAAAGCATCGCTACCGACAGATATCGCCCCGGCCCAAGCAGATATTGACAGTTTGCCGAAAGACTTAAATATGGAACAGCTACTGCAAGCTTTGGCCGCAGGAGTACCGAGTCAGTCTGCCGATATCGAACGTTTGAAAACCTGGAAACAAGACTTGCAGTGGGTATTTCAATTTCTCGGCAACCGGCGAGTGTTAATCGCGGTAATCGAACCGGGAACTTTTTCGCTGCGTTATGCTAACGCGGCTTTCTGCCGTTTGGCGGGCTGGGAAGGAACGCCCTTAGCAACTGGAGAAGTAGGCGGTTTGTTTGCGGGAATGGGCATTACTTTGGTGGAATTGTTCGAGGAATGGGATGGCAAAACAGCGGAACAATTGTACCGCCGCCACATTTTGCATTGGGTATTCAAGCAATCCTATCAAATTGACCTCGAAGCTTTGCGAGTGTTAGATGAACCCGTGATGGCTGCGGTAAAAAGTCGGGCATATCCAGAACCGAGATTTATTGAATTTTGGCTGAGTTCCGAACAGTTGAAAATCGATCGCATCAATCCGAAAATCGATGAATTTGCAGATTTGCATTTAAATTTAATGCCGACCTCGGAACGGGAAGCTTGGTTGATGCAGCCGAATCAATTGGGAGTTTTGGCCGATCGCTTGCAGTTGGAAAATTACCGAGTAGAAGGTTTGCTAGTATTAGAAGGTTTTGATGTCACAGTACAAGAACAAATTCGGCGGCTGACGCAGTTATTGATCGATCGAGATTCGATGCTGCGACCGGACAAATTTGAAAGAATTGACAGTTGCTTGCGATCGCTATTTAACGCTGACGGCACTTTGCTATTGAGGCCCGACGGCGAACAAGTACAGTTATTAGTTGCTAGACATCAAGAACCTTTGCAGCCGATTGTTTATTCGATGAATTCTTTAGAAGCTTCTCATTGTTTGAAAGCAACGGCGGCCAATCAAGTCTGGAACGTACCGGATTTGCGCCGGGAATGCGATACCGATTGCGATCGCAGTTTGCGGAAAATGGGAGTGCGATCTATGTTGCTGATTCCCCTCGTGGTGAAAACTCTCGCCCGAGAGGGCAGCGGGCAGCGGGTTTTGGGCGTAGTGGGGCTGCTGTGCGATCGACCCAACCACTTCAACGGCATTGACGCCCAAAATGCCCAAGAATTGATTCCCGCCTTCATTGCAGCCCTGCGGCAAGCCATTCAGCAGCGGTTCAGTCACATCCACAACATCCATCCCGCCGTTGAGTGGCGCTTCATTCAAGAAGCCGAAAGACGGAGTTGGGGACTGCCGCAAGAAACTATCGTATTTGCTGATGTTTATCCGCTGTATGGAATTTCCGAGATTCGCGGTTCTAGCGAGGAACGAAATCGAGCCATTCAAACCGATTTGCTGGAACAATTTCAATTAGGTTTATCGATTGTTGATGCTGTCTGCGCCACTCAAACTACTCATCTCGGTCAGCAATTGCGCCTCGATTTGCTCGACTACATCGAGCATTTAAAACAAAAGGTAACTGTCGATATGGAGGTGCGAGCTACTGAGTATTTAAATGAACATTTAGAAGTGTATTTTGACTATTTTATCCAGTGCAGCCCGCAAGTTCAAGAAGCAGTAGAAGCTTACCGAGAAGCTTGCGCTAACGAACATAATTGCGTTTACGGCGATCGCACTCGTTACGATCGAATGCTAAATTTAATCAGTAACGAACTCCAAGAAACTTGGACTCGCTGGCAAGAGAGAATGCAGGAAATTATTCCTCACTATTGCGATATTGAATGCACCGACGGCATGGATCACATGATTTATGCTGGAAAGTCGATCGATAGCAGGTTCAGTCAGTTTCACCTGCACAGTTTGCGGTACGAACAACTGCGGGCAATTTGCGACTGCGGTCGCGCGGTGTTTCGCCTGCAGTCGGACTCGCAAATTAATATGGAATTGGCGCATTTGGTGTTAGTGCAAAATACGACGATTGACATTTTTCACAACGAAAATACTGAAAAAATGTTTGATGTCAAAGGTACTCGCGACATCCGCTACGAACTGGTGAAAAAGCGCATTGAAAAAGCTGTGGATAAAGATGCACAACAGAGAATTACTCAATCGGGGATGCTGACAATTGTTTATTCAACTGAGGATGAGTGGGAAGAGTACGAGCAATATTTGCGCTATTTGGCTCGCGAAGGTTGGGTAGAGTCAAAAATTCAAACCGGGATGGTAGAATCGCTGCAAGGAGTTAGCGGTTTAAAATTCGCCCGCGTTAGCATTTTGCCAGATGTAAAATCTCTTGCAGAATACCGCGAAGTTACAGTTGTAACGGATTGATTCACAAGGATTTTTTGCAACTATCAAAGGTAATCATAGATTGCTGTTTAGTCGTGAGATTCGATTCCCTCTAGCCCCCCCTGATACTAAATCCGGGTTGTTTGTACCCACGATCGATCCTTCGTTTGGAGTCAGGAATGCAAGCGATTGCTTCGCTGGCGATCGCAATGACAATAACGGGGGCGATCGACCCGGATTTGGGGTTATATCCTGTCCGATCGATGGTAATTTTTAGTGTTAAGTTAGATACCCCCGGTATGACGGGTGCGGTTGAAACCGCTGAGACATGGGAAGGACTGAAGTCCTTACTACGAACTGGATTTATCGCTCGATCGAACGCTATATAGGAAGGACTGAAGTCCTTACTACGAACCTTTAGATTGAAGAACTAGGCAACAGCGCACAAATAGTGATATTAATAAATAGATTGTACGGCGCGAATGCTTCATGATTCCCATACAACTGACACTCAAAAACTTTCTCAGCTATCGCGAAGCGGCTTTAGACTTTCGCGGCTTGCACACCGCTTGCATTTGCGGACCCAACGGTGCCGGCAAATCTTCGCTTTTAGAAGCCATCGCTTGGGCAATTTGGGGCGGCAGTCGCAGCGATTCGGAAGATGATATCATCCATATCGGCGAGACAGATGTTCGCGTCGATTTCACTTTTTCTACTGGTGGCGAAATCTATCGCGTCATCCGCAATCGCCGTCGGGGACAGTCGGGGAGTTTGGAATTTCAAGTTAGTTTGAATGCTGCTAGTGACGGTCATACTCAGGATCGTACTGTGGGTCAGCTTAAT
>JBOFTL010000880.1:0-2446 GCA_051652045.1 Microcoleus sp.
CCGCATCCAACCCAATTGAGTTACTCCAAGTCGGAGTAATTTTGTCAGGCATGAATTCAGGCACTGAAATATCTTCAAGCATTAATTGAATGAACCAACCATCGGCTTTTTTTGTGACACTAGCTTGCTTGAGGGTACATCCATCTGGGATGGGGCGGTGCATCCGAACCTTGATAATTCCTAGCTTTGGCAATCGAATATAAAGCCAGTTATTGCGGACTAGCTTAATCCAATCATTGTTAGCAGTCGCAAAAGTCATTGTCCGGTAGTCAGCTTCAGTTTTAAAGCGAGGTCTACCAGATTTACCGCCTTTACTATCGCCAATGATAAATCGCTCAAATGCTTTGTCTACTCGTTTGGAAACATCTTGCAAGACAGTTGAATCTACCTGTTTAAAATCCAGTAATTCACCACTGTGAAAGACTTTTACTAGGTCTTTTTTGATAAATGGTAGTGAAGCTTTTTGGTTGTAATAATTGGGCTTTTCTCTGGGGGCAGCAATACTACTTATTAGCGGACAAGCGTCCACGCCAGTACGATTCATAGTCCACCAATCAAATCGGTCACCTAACTGGCGATTATACCAATAACGGCAAATCCTCAGCCAGTGGTTTAACTCTAGTCTTTGATTAGTGTCGGGATAAAATTGATACTGATATGTTGTTTTCATTGCGTTACGACCTTTACGCTTGAGTTAGTGTTATTCTATCAGAAAAGATGTATTATGGACAAGTGGTTACTTTATTGCTACGCGCGAGCGGCGTAACTGTTGACCAATTAAAGAAGTATATTGAGCAGCAAGATCGACCCGTTGAATAACCGGATTGTTCGTCTCGTCATCCACCCGTCCGCTGCTAATATCTACGATATTAGATTACATACGGATGGAATCGGAGTCTCACGCGCCTTTCATCCCACACCAAACGAAGCGTTATGGTGTGGGGATTCCCGTCTGTTTAGCTAAATTCTCAGCCAATACTATCGATCTTGGCTGCTAGCAGAATTGGAAACCATTTCCCAGCCTCAAAACACCGAAAACTCTGTCAGTTTTCCAACAATGTTTAAACGCGAAATTCATCAAAAGATATTAACTGTACTCAGTCACTTGAATGTCGAATTTTTAGAGGAATGTCGCGCTTATTTTGGTGGCGGAACGTTAGTAAGTATGGAACATGGAGAATATCGCTTAAGCCAAGATATTGACTTCATGTGTCCGATGGATGGCGGCTACCGTCTCCTACGCCGCAAAGTGGCAGAAGCAGGCTATGATGCGATTTTTGCCAGTCGCGCGAATATTGTTCTCCCCAACGATATTCAAGCAAACCAGTACGGGATCAGATTTCCTGTTATTGTTGGTGGCACTACTATTAAATTCGAGATGGTTTGTGAAGGGCGAATAGAATTAGGCAAACCAAATTATCCAAACTGGTCGCCCGTTCCTTGTTTGAATCAAATCGATAGTTTTGCCGAAAAACTGTTAGCAAATGCCGATCGCAAGCCGAGCGATCGAGTAAATTCCAGAGATTTAATTGACTTAGCAATTCAAAGGTTAGCAACTGAGATTCCCCAAGAGGCGATCGACAAAGCTGAAGCAGCCTATCAAGTTATGGCACCTCTCGATCGAGCGATTCAGTATTTCCAAGACCGCCCCGATTATCGAGAAAAATGCTACGATGTTTTAAGTATAGCAGAGCCAAATCAAGTTATTAACGGTATCGATTTACTAGCTCTAGATTTAGGCAGGGCAATAACAGTAAGAACATCGATCGAGACTATTTTGCGAGATTAAAGTTCGATCGATCGAACACAAGATAATGCCTAATTCGGGTTTACTATCTAGCAAGACGATCTCTCCCTCTCTCTGCACTCTCTGCGACCTCTGCGTCTAAATATATAGATAATTTACGCGCCTTGCATAAAAGAACTGGGTTTTTACCGAAGCGATTGGTTGCAACAAAATACGTTCGGAAAAAACCCGATTTCTAGCGCCTCATATGTGAGATCGATCGCGGATTTCCACCAGTCTTTACCTTTCCGGGAACAACTGGCAAGCCCTATTAGTTGGCTGATTAGCCCACTCCAAACGAGAATCCCCAAACCGATCCATCCAACCTTCCAAATAAGCCCGATTTGCCTGTTTTTGCTCCGGATCTGACGTATTCATCGGATAAGGTGCCAAGCCTAAAATAGCAGCCGTCGTCACGCAAAACATCGACTTTTGAAAACTCTCACAAATTTGCACCCGCAAATCATCTTCACCCCGACAGCTACTACGGTAAAGTTCATGCAAATACTCCGGCAAATAATGCCGCATATCCTGCATTAATTGAGTTGGTGGAATTCCCGCACCCCCGATTGGCAAAGGATCGGCAAACAAAGCGCCGTAGCCGAAGTCCTTTTGTTCTTCGGGAATTTGATGGGCTTGTGCGTTGTAGGAAACTACTCC
>JBOFTL010000881.1:0-4779 GCA_051652045.1 Microcoleus sp.
TACCACTGAGCTACATCGGCATAGACCATCTTTTATCATAGCACAACAGAACTAAGAATACAAGTAGCTGTGACTGTTGCACCTCAACTTTCCACGCTAACAAATATAGTCCCCCGAATGTACAATTCAGGGGACAATGACACCTTGGAATGTCTAGGCTCGTGACTCTCGGTAGATACTTTTTTGAAAATGTTGATTTGGAATGCTGTTGCCTGGAACGCGCCAATAATTGAGCGCGGACATCCAGACAGCCCGCGACTCCCGCTTTTCAATCTGCCCAAACTAAACGGCCAATTCTGCGTCAGGTCCGCCACCTCGGGCGCCGGAATAAACTAAACCCCGCTGCATATCTAGCGTCAGCATAGTTCCATCCCGAATCACTCGCATGGCATTCTTTACGCCTACCATCACCGGTATGCCCAAACGCAAGCCAATAATCGCAGCGTGAGAAGTCAAGCTGTCTTCTTCCGTTACCACTCCCCCTGCTTTCCGAATCATGTCCACAAAATCAGCACTGGTGTTTTCTACTACCAAGATTTCTCCCGATCGAAAATTGCCCACATCAGCAGCAGAACGAGCAACCCTAGCCAAACCGCTGACGGAACCCAAACCAACTCCGGTTCCTTTCCCCAAAACCGCTGTCACCATCTCCACTTTAATCAAATCCGTCGAGCCGGCGACTCCCTGTAGAGTACCCGCAGTCATCACTACCAAATCGCCGTCGGCAAGCAACTCTTTGTCTTGAGCGACACCGATAGCCGACTGAAACGTTTGGCCTGTTGAAGGTAAATCCAGCACCAGCAAGGGTTTGACTCCCCAAACGAGTTGCAGTTGCCTCGCCACATCTACGTGAGGCGTAACTGCCAAAATCGGAGTTTTCGGTCGGAATTTCGAGACATTTCGGGCTGTAGCGCCAGTTTTTGTCAGCGTCATAATTGCCGCAGCGTTCAATTGTTCGGAAATTTGGCTGACTGCTTGGCTGATGCCGTTAGGGATCGATCGACCGACATCTTCGACATTTCTGATGTTGCGTTTGACGCCTTCCTTCTCGATCCGCACTGCGATTCTCGCCATCGTCGCCACCGCTTCTACGGGAAAGTCGCCTACAGCAGTTTCATTGGAAAGCATCACCGCATCGGTGCCGTCGAGAATCGCGTTTGCCACATCGGAAATTTCCGCACGGGTGGGACGGGGATTTTTCACCATGCTGTCCAGCATCTGAGTAGCAGTAATCACCGGAATTCCCATGCGATTGGCAGTAGCAATCAGTCGCTTTTGCAAAACCGGTACGTCTTCCGCCGGTAGTTCCACTCCCAAATCGCCGCGGGCGACCATCACGCCGTTGCACAGGGCTAGAATTGCCTCCATTTGTTCGATCGCTTCGTGCTTTTCGATTTTGGCAATCACCGGTACTTGCTTGCCGGCACTGGCGATGAGTTCTTTAATTTCCAGTACGTCTTGGGGATTGCGCACGAAGCTCAAAGCCACCCAATCAACACCTTGATCCAGACCGAACATTAAATCTTTGCGGTCTTTATCCGTCAGTGCCTTAATTGATAGGTAAACTCCCGGAAAATTTACACCTTTATTATTAGAAAGCGGTCCGCCAACAACAACGCGACAGTAAAGTTCTCGTGCCGCGCGGTCTATTTTTTCGACGCGCATTTCTACTTTGCCGTCGTCTAGCAGAATCATTGCGCCTTCGGGGACTTCTGAAGCCAAAGGTTCGTAGGTAACGGAAGAAATCAGTTCTGTACCGGGAACCGGGCGACTGGTCAAAATGAAAGGATCGCCATTTTTGACAACAATGGAGCCTGTTTCAAAGCGCCCCAAACGAATTTTCGGACCTTGGAGGTCTTGGAGGATGGCAACCGGCTGGTTGAGTTCAAAGGAGGTTTGCCGGATTAAGCGAATGCTGCGCTGGTGGTCTTCTTCTGTTCCGTGGGAAAAGTTGAGTCGCAAAGTTGTGGCACCAGCTTCGATGAGGTGGCGCAGCACTTGTGGCTCCAGGGTTGCGGGGCCTATAGTAGCGACGATTTTAGTCCGGCGTAGGGCTTTTGGCAGTTGCATCGGCAGTGTTCTCAGGAGGCAGTTGGAAAGACAGTCCAGATGCCTATACTACAAGAAAACTCTACCACTATGGCGATCGCATTGACGATCTCGCTGACTTGAACTTGCGGTCTGCACCACAGTCGATCGAATTAAGGTTCGATCGCGCTCAACTTCACGCATCTTCATGACTATTTGGTGCTTTGTTACCCCGTTCGTCGAAATACAACTCGATTTGTTGCCCGCCCTGTTCGATTTCCACTTCGTAAAATTTTCCTTGGGGCGTGATTTCTACTTCCCGCTTGGTAATTGCCCAGCCCGGATGTTCGCGCTTGACTCGATCGAGTACGAGTAAGGAAAATTGATAATCTTGGGTTACTTCATATTCTGTTTCTAACCACTGACCGTTGGCGGAAAATTCGACTTCGTATTCTATGCCATCTTTGATAAATTCCGCTTCAAACCCGTAAGGTTGTTCTTCCCATCTGGGGGAAATTCCAGGATATGCAGCAGCAAAAGCGCTGCGGACGTTCTCGGGAACTTGAGTTGAATTGTTGGTTGTTGTTTGAGAACTGACGCAGCCGACAGCAACGATCGCGGTTGATGTTATTGCTAGCCGGATGGCTGTTTGCCAAGCTTTGCGACAGAATTTACGACTTTTCGATCGCGCGCGATCGGATTTTTTCTTGTAGCAACAATCTTGCTTGCCGATCGGAAAATTAAATTGCGTTGGTGGCACGATATTTCCTTTGTTTGTGCGGTTTATTTGCGGTCGATCGGTGCTTTCATTTGACACCAAGTCCTGTCTGTTAAATGAAAAATAAAATTTAGTTGGGGGCTTGACAAAAATCAAAGTATATACTTCATTTTTAACATAATCTAGTGCGAGAGCGGAAAGATTGGCAAGATCGGCACCCTAGATAGGCGTTGAGACATTAAGTGTTCGACGCAGTTTTTTCACAAAACTTTACTATTGAAGGCTGGTATCTTATACTACGCAAGAGTGAAATATTAAGGAGTGCTAACAAAGATGTCGGAGGCAGGGCGGCCGCTGACAGTGCCGAAAGAATTTCTCAGTCCTCCGGGTGACTGGAATCCGACACTGCTGCTATTTTTGAGTGCATTAGCGATCGTCGCGATTTCGTTTGCGGGCTACTGGTACGGGAATTGGCCCGATTGGTGTTGTTTTTTCCTCAACGTACTGGCACTGCACATGGCGGGAACAGTGATTCACGATGCGTCTCACAATGCGGCGCACCGCGATCGCACGGTTAATGCTATTTTGGGACACGGCAGCGCGCTGATGTTGGGTTTTGCTTTCCCGGTGTTTACGCGGGTACATATGCAGCATCACGCTCACGTTAATGACCCAGATAACGATCCAGACCATTATGTTTCGACTGGCGGACCTTTATGGTTGATTGCTGCGAGGTTTTTTTACCACGAAATTTTCTTTTTTAAGCGTAAACTATGGCGTAAATACGAACTTTGGGAATGGTTTTTCAGCCGTTTGTTTGTCATTGGAGTGGTTTATACCGCCATTAAATGCGACCATTTAGGTTACGTGCTGAATTTTTGGTTTTCTCCTGCTTTAGTGGTGGGATTGGCGTTGGGGTTATTTTTTGATTATTTGCCGCACCGTCCGTTTCACGAGCGCGATCGCTGGAAAAATGCCAGAGTATATCCGAGTCCGATTCTCAATATCTTAATTTTGGGGCAGAATTATCACTTGATCCATCATTTGTGGCCTTCAATTCCTTGGTATAATTACAAGCCAGCTTACGAAGCTGTGAAGCCACTATTAGATGCAAAGGGTTCTCCTCAAAGTCTGGGAATATTAGAAGGTAAAAAGGACTTTTGGAGTTTTATATATGACATTTTTTTAGGGATTAGGTTGCATCACAAGAAAGCCGCAGATTGATCGAAATCCGGTTTCTTCTAGAAGCCGGTTTTTTTATAGTTGTTTGTCTGAGAAAATCCCTACCTGAAAATGTGGGTTGTAACTAGAAAAGCGTTGTAATTTTTAAAGGCTTTATTTAGTAGAACTCCAGTTACTGCACTCCAATAAACTTGTGAGTTTGCAAAGACAGCCTGTAACTTGGATGCTGTTTCAGCAATTCCAAAATTCTCGGCACTGCACGCTCTTTTATGCTCCATTCCGGCTGTAAAAACACTGGAATCTGCGATTTATTTGACAAATACTTATTGTAAAAATCAACTTCTTCACCAGTGTTAATTACCAACTTAATTTCATTAGCTCTCGTCCAAAAAATCTCTCGTACCGGATATTGAGGATTGACGTGTTCTTTAGGAGAAAGAGTAATCCAAGCTGAGGGCGAAATATCCTGCCAATAAGAACCAGAAGTTTCAATACTCACGTGTTTTCCAGCATCTAACAAAGCTGCAACTAACTCAGGTAAATCTTGGTGAATGAAAGGTTCGCCGCCAGTAATTACTACTCTCGGAGACTGCAACTCGGCAAGCAGTTCAGAGATCGATCGAGCCTGTGATGGCAAATCCTTACCTCCATTTGCATAACCCGTATCGCACCAAGGACACCGCACCGGACAGCCCGCCAATCTAATAAAATCAGCTAAAGCCCCCGTCCAGAATCCCTCGCCTTGAACAGTATTCTGAAAAGTTTCGTGAATTGGCAATTTTATTTGTAAGTTCGATCGCAGCATCTTTACCTCAAGCTCTAATTAATAATATTTGTGATAACTGTAATGG
>JBOFTL010000882.1:0-19639 GCA_051652045.1 Microcoleus sp.
ATTTGTGTGATTTGGCTTTTGGAGTAACTGCATCCGAATTAATCGACTGTCAAACGGCCGAAACTCTCTACAGCAATCCCGCCGAACGCCGGCAACTGCTGGAGGTACTCGCCCGTGACGGGTATGTCCGCGATGCCGAAGTTCGCCTGAAAAAGGCTGACGGTACGGAGTTTTGGGCGACTGTATCGATGCGGTATCTGAATTTGGATTCAGAAAAAGCTGTGCTGTCGGTGTTCTGCGATATTACCGAGCGCAAGCGAGCCGAAGCGCTAGAGCGAGAAATGCTGGAGTCTATCGGTCTGCGGGCCCGCCAGCAAGCGGCCATCGCCTATTTGGGACAGCAAGCCCTGGCGGAAACGGATTTGTCGGCACTGATGGACAAAGCGGCAGTTTTAATTGCAAAAACTTTGGATGTCGGTTACAGCCAGTTTTTGGAACTGTTGCCATCAGGTAACGCTTTTTTGCTGCGATCTGGTGTGGGATGGGAAGCTGGACTCGTTGGCAGGGCTGCGGTTACTGCTACTGCTAGATCCCAAGCGGGTTATACACTGTTAGCGGGCGAACCGACGGTAGTCAAAGATTTGCGGGTGGAAACGCGATTTAGCGAGTCGCCGTTGCTGCACAACCATCGGATAGTTAGCGGTGTCACCGTCATCATTCCCGGCAATCGAGGGCAGGGAACAAGTAATTGGAGGCAAACAGCATCGGTGAATGCTGCTCAACCTGCTGTGTGGGGGGTTTTAGGAGTTCACACGACTCAAGAGCGGGTATTTCAATTAGATGACATCTATTTTATGGAGGCGATCGCTAATTTGTTAGCTGCCGCGATCGAGCGGATCGGATATTCGGAACGCTTGCAGATCGTGGAACGGGCGATCGAAAGCAGCAGCAATGGCATTTTTATTACCGATGCTGCCGTTGCCGGCAATCCGATTATTTATGTCAATTCCAGTTGCGAGAGGATTGCGGGTTATAGCAGAGACGAATTAATCGGTAAAAATTGCTGTTTCTTGCAAGGTTCGGATACGAGTCGCGAGGCTGTGGAAGAGCTGCGCAATGCTATCGAACAAGGCAGGAATTCTCAAGTTATCTTGCAGAATTTTCGGAAGGATGGCTCGCCTTTTTGGAACGAGCTTTCTCTAGCTCCGGTTTACAACTCGCGCCATCATTTAACTCACTTTATTGGAGTTCAAACTGATATTACTGACCGCCACAGAGCGGAAGAAGAATTATTTTTAAAGTCTCAAGCTTTAGCAACTTTTAGTGCGAACCTCAAGCACCTGCACCGGATTACAACTTATCACTATCAAAATTTTGAAGAGTTGGTTGACGATTATCTTACAGCCGGCTGTTTGATTTTTGGACAGGCGATCGGTCTGGTAGCTCAAGTTGAAAATCGCTGTTTTACTGTGCGATCGGTCAAATCTGAGACAAAAATATTCGTCAAAGGGTTAGAATTCAATCTCAGCGATACTTATTGCGAGGAAGTTATTGACTCAAAAAAAACAATAGCCTGCGCTTCTGTTGCAGAATCCAGTAGAATGCAAAATCGGCAATTTTATTGGGAATTTAATCTGGGATCTTACATAGGCACTCCAATCTTTGTTAGCGAAAAAGTTTACGGTACTTTGAGTTTCTACTCACCAAAAGCGAGGCGAAAAAAATTTGAACCTCACGAGCTAGAAATAATTGAATTAATGGCTCAAAGCTTGGGTAAATTCTTAGCAGCTCATCAAATGGAACTCGATCGCCAGCAAGTAGAAAAAGAGCGATCGGATTTAATCACATCTCTCATAGAAAGTGAAGATCGCTACCGCCGTTTAGTAGAACTATCTCCCGAAGCGATCGCCGTTCACATTCAAGGAAAAATTGCGTATATCAATGCTGCAGGGGCGAAACTTCTCGGCGCTAGTTCTCCAGCAGCACTGATCGGCTTTCCGGTATTGAATTTCGTCCATCCAAGCTATGCGGAAATAGCTCAAGAGCGAATGCGGCAAGTGGAGCAAGAAAATACCCCGATCGAGCTTGCTGAAGAAAAATTGATGCGCCTCGACGGACAGATTATTGATGTTGAAGTTGCCGGAATCCCAGCTACTTATCAAGGTGCTGCGGCAGCCCAAATTATTATTAGAGATGTTACCGAACGCAAGCGAGTAGAACAGCAACTGTTGCACGGTGCTTTTCATGACGCGCTGACGGGTTTGCCCAACCGCGTTTTGTTTATCGACAGGCTGGGGGAAGCAATTCGCAAATCCAAACAGTCACCCGATTATAAATTTGCCGTGTTGTTTCTCGATTTAGACCGTTTTAAAGTAGTTAACGATTCTCTCGGACATATTCTCGGTGACAAATTGCTAGTGGCAATTGCTGCCAAACTGCAAACCTGCGTCCGGGCTTCTGATACTGTAGCGCGACTGGGAGGAGATGAATTTACCATCCTGCTCGATCGAATTCAGAGTGTGAGTGATGCTACTCTAGCAGCCAACCGAATCCAAAAAGAACTGACTTTGCCTTTCAATCTTGAAGGACACGAAGTTTTTACTACTGCTAGTATTGGCATTGTTTTTAGCAGGGATGAGGTAACAGCAGATAACGACTATAATTCTTCCGGTTATGGCGCACAACTTCACCCCGAAGAATTCCTGCGTGATGCTGACATTGCCATGTACCGCGCTAAAGCTTTGGGCAAGGCACGCCATGAGGTGTTTAATTTAGCAATGCACGACCAAACTGTGTCGCTATTGCAGTTAGAAAACGATCTGCGGATGGCGATTTTTGCTAAAGATGAAGAATTGGGGAAAAGCAAGGAGGAAAGTTCGCATTTTATGCTGCACTATCAGCCAATTGTGTCGATCGCGGATGGGACGATCGAGGGTTTTGAGGCTTTGGTGCGTTGGTATCACCCGATTCGGGGTTTAGTGCCTCCGTCTAGTTTTATTCCTGTTGCTGAAGAAACGGGTTTGATCGTGCCTCTGGGAACTTGGGTGTTGCGAGAAGCTTGCCGCCAATTGCGCCTTTGGCAAGAATTTTTAATGAAGGAAGAAGGAAGAGGGAAGAAGGAAGAAGGAAGAGGGAAGAAGGAAGAAGGAAGAAGGAAGAGGGAAGAAGGAAGAGGGAAGAAGGAAGAAGAAAGAGGGGATATTGTAGAAGGTCGAAGTGTTTCGATCGCTCCCAATTGCCTGTTACCAATTACCAATTACCAATTACCCATTACCCATTACCCCTTAACAATGAGCGTCAATCTATCAGCCAAGCAGTTAGGTCAACCCAATTTGATCGAGCTAATTGATGAAATTTTGGTAGAAACAGGGTGCGATCCGGCTTGTTTAAAATTGGAGATTACTGAAAGCGCGATCGTGGAAAATGTCAAGAAAGCCAATACGGTACTTGCCCAATTGAAAGCGAAAAAAATTAGGCTGTCGATCGATGATTTCGGTACTGGCTATTCTTCTTTAAGTTATTTGCATCGCTTTCCGCTGGATACGCTGAAGATCGATCGCTCTTTTGTCAGCCGTTTGGGGACAAGCGAAAATACTGATGGTGGCGGACAACCTTTGCAAATCGTGCGGGCGATCGTGACTTTAGCGCGCAATTTGGGCTTGGAGGCGATCGCTGAAGGTGTTGAAACTTGCGAACAATTAGAACAGCTTAGAGAATTAGAATGCGATCGCGCTCAGGGATATTTATTTTCTCAACCTTTGGATGGTGCGGCAGTAACTGAACTTTTACAACGGGCGATCGACTCTCAGTTGAGAGTTGAGAGTTGAGAGTTGGTAGGGGCAGTGCCCCCGTGCCCGCCCTCTTCGTTGATAGTTGATAGGGGCGGTGCCCCCGTGCCCGCCCTCTTCGTTGATAGTTGATAGGGGCGGTGCCCCCGTGCCCGCCCTTTTCGTTGAGAGTCGATCGTTGAGATTGGAGAGTTGCCTGTTTCCTGTTCCATAACCCCACTAAAAGACTGATTCACCAAACTTCTCTAACCTAAATCCAGCGAGCTTTTGATGGCAATGCCCGCGCCGTGTTGTTTGATGGTAATTGTTAGTTATTGGCTGTCAGTCTGTCCCCTAAAAAATCAGGTTTTTTGCATAAGTCCGAAAATTGCAGGGGAATTTTTCCCGATCTATTAAGGGCAGTCCGTATTAGGTAGTAGACACTGACACGGATACTACCCATGCAAACCTACACAGCAATTGCTTTACTTAGCCTGTTGGGCATTACCTTGAGTGCCAGCGCCGCTAAAGCTTCTGAATCTCCAATCCAAAAGATCGACGCTGCTACCGCTCAATATATGCTGTCAGCACAAACTCAAGTAAAGGGCGATGCCCGTCCTCATAGAGGTAGCGGTCGCAGAGATTTTAAAGAAGAATCTAATGTTTTTACTCATTTTTTACAAGAATTCTAATATTTCCGGACGCCTGCTGTGTTTTGCAATTGACATGACTCGGGCTGTTTGCTGAGCGATCTAACTGATTTTTGGGGCTTTTAGTTTTTTAAGTTCTATGCCAGATGCAGTGCTGGTTGACAATTATTAGGATTTTCTTGTGTGTGAGTAATGTTAGCATATAAACTTTGAACCGCCATCTACCTAGAGACAGACTCTGGGGGGTGGCGGTTTTGTATCTGATTGCCTCGATCCCAACGATCGCGCGATCGGCTCCCTCGCCTCAAGTTGCTTCGATCGCAATACTTATTTACGTTTGACCCCCACCGGTGGGGTTGAATTTTTCATGACTGCACTATAATTAACTTGCGATAATTAACTAAAACGTGGGTAAACCCTGAGTGCATAGGGTGCAGCAATCTACTTGAATTCGCCAACAAGAAGCACTCCCACCGGTGCAATCGCCTCCACGCCAATGCCCCACCGATCTCAGGGAAATTAACTGGCGTGAATATCGGGGTTGCTGGCAAGCTTTCCGGCAACAGTCGGCTATGCTTGATTCGGCGAACTCGCAATAATTTCAGGGAGGACGACTCGATGCCTCCTAGTTTGGCTATTTCGGGGATTGTGATGAAAAACGACTTTAACGAATCTGTGGATTCCGTGGATCTGGTCAAAAGCCTCAGCCCTAGCGCGATGGATCAGATCATGCTGTATCTGGCGTTTAGCGCCATGAGAACCAGCGGGCACAGGCACGGCGCGTTTCTCGACGCGGCCGCAACGGCGGCTAAGTGTGCCATTTACATGACTTATCTGGAGCAGGACAGCAACCTGCGGATGACCGGACACTTGCATCATATCGAACCCAAACGGGTGAAGGTGATCGTTGAGGAAGTTCGGGAAGCTCTGACGAAGGGAAAATTGCTGAAGATGTTGGGTTCGCAGGAACCTCGATATTTGATTCAATTTCCTTATGTCTGGCTGGAACAGTATGCTTGGATGCCAGGACGCCCCCGCATTCCGGGAAACAGTTTGACGGCTGATGAAAAACGATATCTCGAAAGCAAAATTCCTGCTAATCCGCCGGACGCTCAACTGATCAATTCTTTTCAGTTTATGGAGCTGATCGAGTTTCTACACAGGAGATCGCAGGAAGATTTGCCTCCGGAAAGGCGAATGCCTCTGAGCGAAGCTCTAGCAGAACACATCAAGCGGCGCTTGATCTATTCTGGAACGGTAACCAGAATTGATTCTCCTTGGGGAATGCCATTTTATGCTCTCACCCGCGCTACTTACTCTCCAGCAGAGCAGGAAGAGCGCACTTACACGATGGTTGAAGATACTGCTAGATATTTTCGACTGATGCAAAATTGGGCGCAAAAACAATCCGGGGTGATGAGGGTTTTGGAGACTTTGGATCTTCCACCGCATCGGGTAGAGCGAGCTCTTGAAGAATTAGATGAAGTTATTCGCAATTGGGCCGATCGCTATCACGAGGAAGGGGCTCCAACTATGGTTTTACAAATGGTTTTTGGACCGCAAGAGGAATAGTTTTAGTTGAGAGTTGAGAGTTGATAGTTGGCAATTGACAATTGATAATTGACAGTTGGCAATTGACAGTTGGCAATTGACAATTGATAATTGACAGCTAACGGTTGACAATTGAGAGTTGACAGCAAGAGTTAGCATCAAATTGACGATCGACCGTTAAACTAAAACAGCTTTCCAAACCACAGCGAAAACAATTGCCACGATCGCTCCGATGAGTGTATTAAAAAAATTCACTACCTCGTTTGTGAGCCACTCAAATTTTGATTGAACGGTGGCCCCAATTACGCTTTCGATATTGGTGGCAATAAAAGCTGCGATAACACAAAACACTATTCCTGTCAAGTCTATCAGACCGACAGTCCAAGCTAACAGCGCGATCGCGATCGAAGCTGCAACGCCGGCTAGCGTACCTTCAAGACTTACAGCCCCTTCCGTACCCGGAGGTACCGGTTGCAAGGTTGTAATCAAAAACGTCCGCTTGCCGTAAGCTTTACCGATTTCGCTGCCGCTGGTATCAGAAAGTTTGGTACAGAAACTGGCAGCATAGCCCAGCAATAACAGGGAAATAGCATCTTGAGGGACGGGTAGCTTGCCTGTCCCTCCTATTATTTGGTCTGTCTGCCCTAAAATTGACAAAGCCAAAACCGCCACAGCACAAACAGTAGCAGTTAAAGCAGACCCCCAAACATTTTCCGGACCGCGGGCACCGGAACGCTTTTCGGCAATGCCTGCGGCTTCTTTTTCGGCTTTGCCGATGCGAGTAACTCCCGATCCGACGAGAAAGTAGAACATAACCACAGCATAACCTTGCCATCCCAAACAGCCCCAGATGATGACACCCAGCATCCAACCGTGGAATTGTCCAGCCGGAGTCAGCAATTTTTTAGGAGCGACGGCAGCAATTGCCAGTAAAACTGTATTAAGGGCGATCGCTACTACCCAAGGATTCGATAGCGGTAAATAATTAAAGAAGAATTCCGAGTTGTGCATCGTTGTTTCTTTTATGAACGGTCAAGTATTATTTCATCTTGCCTTTCCCGTAACCGATATCGATCGAACCAAAGCATTTTACGTCGGCGGGCTCGGCTGCGAAATCGGTCGGGAATCACCCAGTTCTCTGATTTTAAATCTTTACGGCCATCAGATTGTCGCTCATGTCACCCGCGAACCTCTCACACCCCAGGACAGCATCTATCCCAGACATTTCGGCTTGGTTTTTACTTCGGAATCTGACTGGGAAGCACTGTTAGCAAGGGTTCAACAAAAGCAGTTGAAATTTTATCAGGAAGCGAAACGGCGGTTTCCCGGTTTGCCGACAGAACACCGCACTTTTTTTCTAGAAGATCCGTTTGGCAATTTTTTAGAATTTAAGTATTACTCCAATGCTGAGGCTATTTTCAGTTGCAAGGAATACGCTCAAGTAGGGGATGCTAGTTGAGAGTTG
The DNA here is from genome assembly GCA_051652045.1 of Microcoleus sp. Taxonomy (GTDB): domain Bacteria; phylum Cyanobacteriota; class Cyanobacteriia; order Cyanobacteriales; family Microcoleaceae; genus Microcoleus. The sequence goes on from JBOFTL010000882.1 coordinate 7,374, forward strand.
AGAGTTGTAGTGCGAGCGTCGGGAGCTCGCTCGCGATTGATAGTTGATAGCTATAGTGCGAGCGTCCCCGCTCGCGATCTATTGATAGTTGAGAGTTGATATAGCAACCCTAAATGAGTCACAAATTTTTTACCCCACCCCAGCCCTCCCCTTATAAAGGTGAGGGAGTAAGAACTTCACAAATGATTTAGGATTGCTATAGTTGATAGTTGACAATTGTCAATTATTTATTCAAGTCAAAGTAATTGTTCAGTGTCAATTCAATTAGAGGGAAGAGTTAAGTGTCAATTCTCCATTGTCAATTGTCAATTGTCCATTGTCAATTCAAAAGAACTAATTCACATCTTTTCATGATGAGTCAACAAAACTACCTGTAAAATTAGGAAAACCAAATAACTGTTATGGCGCGTCTGACAAATCGAGCTTTTGAAATCCTGCGAGTCGAAGTAGAAAAATGCGCGGCTGCTGAGGGTATAGCGGGGGAAGTTTACCAAAAAATAGTCATGAAGCGGTTGGAAAGATTGCGATCGCAAAATGGCACTTTCGCCACCAGAGATGAAATTCGCGACACTTTCAAAGACGAATTTCCTAAATTCAACGATCGATCGCTCAAAGCAGCCGTCAAAGCCAACAAGCCACCAGGATTGTTGAGTAAAATGCTCTTTGCTGGCGGTTTTCTAGGAAGTGTGGCGGGGATAATTTGGCTGCTTAACTTGCCATCTCCGATGATTCGCTGGCCGGTAGCGAACACTATGCCGGTATTGTTGATGCCAAGTTTTATCAGCATGGATTACAATTACCGACAGGCGATCGCACTTGTAGAACAATCGGATCAATTGATAAATAAAGCCACTGCTGCGGCCGATTTTGACTTGGGCGAAACCAAAGTTAAACAAGCTCAAAAACATCTTGACGCTTTACCCGTGTGGTTCCTCGGTTATTATCCGAAAAGGTACTGTTCTATGTTTAGATGTGCTTGGCGCTTTACATTCGATGAATTTGAAGCAGCCCGCAAAAATATCGGGCGCATGGAGGCTCAAATTTTCCAGCAAAAAAATGCTTTTCAGCAGCTAGCAGAAGCCGAACAATCTCTCAATAGCGCCAAACAAGAGTACCAGCAAGCAAAAACAGCAACAGAAAGGCAAAAAGCTAGCGGCAATTGGCAAAGCGCGCTCGATCGACTCAATCAAATTCCGGCAGAAACTTTAGCTGGAGAAACTGCTAAGAAAAAATTGCAAGCAGCAGAGAGGGATTTTCAAGAAATTGGCGGAGTCGCTACGGGGTCGGCGCTTACCGATAACTTAATCGAAGCGGCAAAAGAATTTGCTATGTCCGCTGCTGTCGCTTCCCAAAAACCGCCCCATTCTGCCGCACAGTGGGAAAAAATTGCTCAATTGTGGGAAGAAGGAATTAATCGATTGAAAATGGTTCCTGTAGATAATCCGGGCTATCTCGACGCTCAAACTAAGCTGGCAGAATATCAGAAAAATTTAGGAATCGCTCAGATTCGCTTGCAATCAGAAACAGATTCTGCTGCGGCTTTTCAAGATGCTAAAAATTTGTTCGCTAAATTACAAAATGATGTAAATTCTCCGAGTCAATATTCGGGTAATTATTTGGGGAAATTGCAGGAAATTATTAATGAATTAGAGTCTGTTAAGCCAGGAACAACTGTTTATCCTGAAGCTCAAAAATGGCTGCAATCGGCACGAAAGAAACAGCAGGAATGGCAAAAGAATAATTAACAATTGATAATGGAGAATGGACAATCGACAATGGACAATTACTTCTACTTGAATTGACAACTATCAACGAAGAGGGCGGGCACTCTTGGCACCGCCCCTACCAATCGATCGATCGCGAGCGAGCTCCCGACGCTCGCACTACAACTATCAATCGATCGACTATCAATCGCGAGCGAGCTCCCGACACTCGCACTACAACTATCAACTATCAACTCTCAATTGATACGACATGATATAATTTAGCTGCACCAGATCGCCGATTTCTAACTGCAAAATAGAGCGAGCGCTGCCACCATTAACAGCTATTTCCAGCCAACCGTCAGAGCCGACGATCGCAATTAAATCGCCCGGTTTTGTGTTACTGTAAGTTTGACCGCTGGGAATGTTAGGCAAATCGGAAATTCTACCGATCGCTACCGACCAATGCTTGCCTGCAAGCAACTCTTTTGGTATATTAGTAATCAGATTGCCAAAACGATCGATATATTGAATATATCCTGCAATCCCTGTTGGCGTTACCGTACAATTAGGAATCTGTAACTGCACTAAACTGTTAGGGTCGATCGACTCTCCTAAATCAGTTAAAGCTACTCCATTAGCTAAATGAGCGCCCGCAGCAGCAAAGATATCTCGCCCGTGAAATGTCGTGCTGGGTTGAGCGGAACGCCAGTATTTAGAATTAGTGAGTTCGACAGCAGCGATCGCACTTTCTCGGCTTAAAACTCCACTGAATAATCCGTTATCCGGCCCGACAAGAAAACAATTACCGCATTGAATTGCTATGCCGCGTCTCCTGCTACCTACCCCAGGATCTACTACAGCAATATGTACTGTTCCTGTGGGAAAATAAGCCACGGAGTTCATCAAACAAAACCGCCCCGCCACGATATTTTGAGGGGGAATTTCGTGGGTGAGATCGATGATTTTTAAATCTGGGTTAACGCGGGCGATCGTTCCTTTCATCACACCTACATACACATCGCTTAAGCCAAAATCTGTTAGCAGAGTTATCATTCTAGTTTTAAACATATTGCTTGAGGTAAAATATGACATCACAGTGGGAAAACTTTCTCAAAAACTTGGGAGAATGGCACGGTTCCTTTACTCAATTATCGCCGAGGGGAGAGATACTTAAAGATACTCCCAGTATAATTTCTCTTGAAGGACTTAACGACAACAAAACCGTGCGGTTGAGACTGCGCCGTTTCTCGCCAAATCCCAGCGGTACTGGCGAACCGGAAGTTAACGAACTGGTTCGAGAATATCAAAGTTTGGGCAGGGATATTCTATTTTTTGAAAATGGCGCTTTTTGTCAGGGTAGCATTCAATTAGCGCCTTATTCTGAGTGCGGTGCTGAGTTTGGTTTAATCTATAATTACCGTCGGTTGCGGTTAGTTCAGCTCTACAATACGAGCGGCAATTTGTCAAATCTTACTTTAATTCGAGAAAAGATGCCGGAGCGAAATGTACCGGAACGTCCGGTTTTGACAGTTAAAGATTTGTTGGGAAAATGGCAGGGGAAAGCGGTGACAATGTACCCAGATTGGCGCAATCCTGACTCTTATTCTACTGCATTGGAATTGCATTTAGAAGGGAGCGATCGACTGGTACAAAAACTTACTTTTGGCAGCGATTCCGAGCCGAAAATTATAAGTTCGATCGCTACTATTGATGGTTCAATTCTCAATTTTAACGATCGCGCGGTTCCGGTGCAAGTTTTGCTGCTTCCCGACGGCGGTTCTTGCACTTGCCCGGTGAAAGTTGAATTGAGAAAGCCGACTTTTTTTGAGGCCGGTTGGTTGGTGGAACCTGACTTACGATTTCGGCTGATTCGCAGTTATAATGATAAGGGTGAATGGGTGAGTTTGACTTTAGTTATGGAGCGCAAAGTTAGTCATCAGTCATCAGTCATCAGTCCTTAGTCATTAGTCATTGTTTTTAGTTCGATCGCACACTTTGTCTCCATTGTTTTGCTGCTGCTAGTGGCTGAGGATTTTTGAGACATTCTGTCAGCATCACGAGATCGATTTGCGGTAGCACTTCGCTATTTTGAATTAATTCGTATCCGTAGTTAGATGCGAATTGCTCCGGAGTTGCTTCTCGCAAATGGTAGACTGCAAATCTGTCATTTCGCCAGAACCAAACCTCTTGCACGTTCAACCTTTTATACAATTCTAGTTTATTGACGCTGCCGCTGGTAACAATTACTTCAATTACCAAATCGGGAAATTCTTTATCCGTCCCAATACAGTAAGATTCGTCCGGTTCCGTACCGCCTCTTTTTTCCTGTTGTCGCAAAGTAGTAGACCCAAAAGGAAAATATTCGATGTCAGCTTCTAAAAAATAAATAAGTAGCAGATCTCCAATGCGAGTTTTTCTGCTTTCATGGTGGCGAGAAGGTGCCATAATTTCCAAAACTCCATCTAAATAAGTAATTCGATATCCTGCTGCATCTCCAATCAGATGCAGCAGTTTCTCGTATTGTTCCCAGCTAACGTTATCCGTGATGTAGCGAGATTCGGGATCTTCGCGTTGGAGTTCTTGTTCCTTAAGCAGGTTATTGAGTTCGATCGTCAGCATCGGTATTACCTCCTTATATTAGGCAAGAAAAATCTCTACCGCTTTAATTATAAATTAATATTTCCTTCTCGAACTAACTCTTGAAATATAAATTATCAACAAATTTTACAGTACGATCTCGGTTCAAGAATTCTAAGCCGTAAGGTGCGCAATGCGCACCCTACGAACCGTTTTTGTGATTAATCGATCGAACTCGATATCCCGAGGTAGATTGCGATCTATCGTGGGGTGGGGGCGGGTTTTTGAGATGGTGGATCTTTATCATAAATGGTTGGCGAACCCGCCCCTACAGGATATAATCGCCCGTCTCAAAAATCTCAAATCTAAAACACATCATTGCCAATTAAATTTCATTCCTAAATACTCTTCTAACTGTTGGTTGTAAGGTTGAAAATAATCCCTCAAGCAGCAGCGTACCGATTCGCTAGCGGGCAGATAAATACCGGGATTGGCATTTTGATACTCAGATAATCGATATTTTGGCAAATTTAAAAACTCTAAAACTCGATCGACTGTTTCGGCCGCCCCAGCATACAAGTCTTCACTTTGCAAAACTAACAACTGTTCTCGGGGAAATAAAGCCAGCCAGTTTTTGATAAATTCTAGATACCTACCTCGCGCTAAATAATTACCTGGTTCTTCACCGATAATGTATTCTGGATTGCGATTCAAGCGTTCAAATTCATCGCTAATCGCTCGATCGAACCCTCGCGATTCCCAGTTTAACTCAACCAAACGGTGGAAATGAGAAATCGCTCGATCGACCGGATTTCTTAACAGTAGGATTAGTTTTACCTGCGGAAATTGGGCGTGCAAGCGTTGCGGGGTTTCCCGACAGTCAAAATAACTCGGACTTGCTTCACCTGTGATAAATTGTCTGCTTTCTGGAAGTTGCGGAAAATGCGCTAAATACCAATCAATTCCCCTGTGAAAGTGCCAGGAGAAAAAATCCATTTCCTTTTTAATCGGAGTCAAAATCTGCGGGTGTTGGGATAAATAACTGTACAGGGAAGTCGTGCCGCACCGCTGGGAACCGATAATGATAAAGTGAGGGGATGTTACGGGTTTTAAGTCCCAATTGTGGGGGTCGGACATCTTTCCGACACTTTTTTCGATCAGAGATGGTAAAGTTTGGTTGTAACTGACTGTTTGATAGCAGGAAATCGCCTCGGCAATTTTGCCTTGTCTCGTCAAAGTTTCCCCTAAATTCAGATAAGGCCAAAAAGCATCGGGTTTTTTTGCTACAACTTGGCGGTACAAATTCTCAATTGCATCGAGCTGGTTTTGCTCGATCGCCACTTCCCATAAATTATAATAAAACCACCAAGGAATATCGGGCTCGATCTTTATAGCTTGCCAAAATGCTTCTGCCGCTTCGGCTGTATATTTTTGCTGGCTCAAAACTGCACCTAAATTGTAATAAGACCAGCAATCATCTGGTTTTTCAACTACTTTGGCGCGGGCTGAGGCTAAGGTGCGCGATCGCTTTTCTTCCTGTTTGCACAACCACTCTAATTCGTACAATATTATCTCATTTTCTTGCTCTAATGTCAACAATAAATTGTAAAAAATAATTGCTGTTTGGGGTCGATCGAATCGCGCTAAATTTTTCCCTAACTGCCAGTAAAAATCTAAATTGTTTCGCGTAACTGGTAAATTAGCAGCAGCCAAAACAAACCTTAAGTTTGATGGTGTTTGCTCGATAACAAATCCCAACTTAGGGTAAATTCCCGGCAAATCTCGATCGATTTGCACGGCTTGTAAATAGGCAATAATTGCTGCATCCGGCTGGTTGAGTTGAGTTAAAGCATCGCCTAAATTGTAAAAAGACCAAGCAAAATCTGATTTCAACGCGATTTCGCAGCGGTAAGCAGCAACCGCTTCTTCCCAACGTTGCAGCTTCAGCAAAGCATCACCTAAATTGTGATAGGACCAAGAAAAATTAGGATTTAACTTAACAGCTTGTTGATAGGTGGCGACAGCCTCATCCCACCTTTCCAGCTTCAGCAAAACATCGCCCAAACTGTGATAATTCCAAGAAACATCAGGATCTCGTACTATTGCCTGTTGGTAAGCAGCAATCGCCTCATCAAACCTACCGCTGGCTTGCAGGAAATCCCCCAAATTGCGCGCCTCATCACTCATGGAAAACTCCCGCACGATTCAGTAACTTTTCCAGCAAATTGATATCTAAAATCAGATTTTTATGGATCGGTTTAGTCTGAGAACCATCCTCAAATACCTCTCCAATTAAATAGTAATGCGATAAACCGCACAAATTGCTAATCATCCAATAACAGTAAGGCACGTAAGCAGGAGAAAAAATCTCAATTACCTGAGTCCCTGGATTGCAAAAAACTAGATTGGTCAATCCCGCACCGTGAGGTGCTACAACTACTTTAGCAGCAGCCAAACAAGCTGCTTGTTGGGCTACCGACATCGTTTCCAGTTTGACAGTGCGAAATCCAAATTTTTCTAAAAAACTAATTACTTGTTCCTCGTTGACAATTCGCCTGTAGGATGCTTGTTGGCGGCTGATATAAATTCGTTCTGCATAATTTGGATTTGGCAGCAGTTTTTCTGGTAAAAATACTTGTTTGAGATATTCGCATTTCCATTTCGACACCGCCCCGCATCCGTCATAAAAAATTGACGGCACGATTAATTTATCTGCGGTAATGTGCAAGCTGCAACGACTTTCTAAAATTTTATCCGGTGGAATGCCTAAAATATTTAAAGTTTCTGTTTGATAGACAGCATCGCAGGCATTAACCACAAACTTATCTATTGTTTCCATCAATCCGCTGCGTTGCAACAAATCGAATCTGGTAATTACATCAAACATCCAGTGAAAATAAGCGGCGCCTCCCCAGCGGGCGGATAAAAAAGCAACATTGCCATCGATATGTGTGGCGGGCGGCAATTTATCGGCAGTGATGACTAATTCCGCGCAGCCCATTGAAATTTCCGAAACCAATTTATTATCTGAAGTAATTGCAGCGGTAGTAACGACATCTGCCCAAGCTCTACCGTGAGGCATTACTGCAACAAAAGCTTTGCGGGAATGCGCGCGATCGGACCAAAATCTGTTATTATCAATTTCTATAGTTTGGGAAGCTACTAAATTAATTTCATGGATGGGATGGATGTCAATGCAGGTAATCTGCGGGCTGGCATCGGCTGCGACGGTTAAATCTTCAGTAAATCCGCAGTATTTTTGCAGAATATTTAAGGGCAAGATTTGATTGCCAAATTCTCCTCGATCGACCTCAGCAACTTCTCCTAAATGTTCCGCAGCCTCACCAATTATTTCATAAACTTCAAACAAATCCGGTTTAATTTGCAGTGCTTGAACTAAAGAATGTATAGCAGCCTCCCACTGTTGCTGTTCGATTAATATAAAACCCAATCCTTCATAACACCAACAGGATTTGGGATCTAAATTAATTCCTGCTTCATAAATCGATCGCGCCTTTTCTAATTCTCCTTGATGCCGCAGCGCATCGCCAAATTTTTTGTACAGCCAACTTTTATCCGGAGCTAATTCTACAGCGCGCTCGAAAGCAATTGCAGCTTGCGACCAATTTTCTTGAAATTCCAGCACTTCTCCCAAACTATTGTACAGCCAACAATCATCGGCATTGAGTTCAATAGCTTTGCGGTAATTCTGTGCTGATTCCTCCCAATTTTCGAGTTGTCTTAAAGCCTTACCCAATCGTTCGTAGGACCAACAAAAATCAGGATTTAGTTCAATTAATTTGCGGTAAGCAACGGCAGCTTCCTCTGGTTTGGAAAGTTCCATCAGTGTCTCACCTAAATGATTGTAAGTCCAACAAAAATCGGGCTTTAATTCAATAGCTTTGCGGTAAGCAGCAGCAGCTTCCTCATATTTTTCGGTCGCCTGAAAAATTTCTCCTAAAAAGTGGTAAGACCAACTAAAATTAGAGTTGAGTTCGATCGCCCGTTGGTAAGCAGCAACAGCTTCATCGAACAGTTCTTGTTTTTGCAAAGCGTGACCCAACTTGTGGTAAGATAAGAAGTTATTAGGCCGAACTTTAATCGCTGTTTGATAGCGTTCGATCGCGGCATCTAAATAACCCGCATTTGCCGCCACATCCCCCAGCTTTTCACAGCCAAAAGCCAAAAGATTTTGTTCTGTACCCAAATTTTTATTGTCAGTTTTGCGTACAATTAATTGATAGCCTTTGTGAATTACTTCCAACTGACTGCCAAACATCTCCAAAAACATATCGATGCCGATTTTCGTATCATCCTCCGGGTTGTCGGGGAAGGTAAATTCGTAATCGTCAAAAATCATCAATCCCCCAACTTTCACCAACCGCCAAGACAAAATCGCATCTTGCAAAGCGCTAATAGGTTTGTGACAGCCGTCAACATAGGAAATATCGTAAAATTCTGAAGCTAAAGTTACCAGCAAATCCTGAGAGTAACCCTCTAATGCAATTACCCGATCTGCTACTCCTGTTTTAGCAATATTTCCCTTAAACTGTTCTTGGAAATACGGATCGATGCAAGTAATCTTTGCCGTCGGATGGGTTAAAATATTGTCCAGCAGCCAGCAAGCCGACATTCCTTGAAAACTACCAATTTCCACCACTTGAAATTCCGGAATTCCCGCAAACTCTTGCAAGTATTTTTGCCAAATCGGAATGTTGTGCGTAAACCAATCTTGGGTAAATTGATAATTTTTGGCCGCACATTCCGGCCACCCCCTCAACTCGCTAGCTTTGTGATGGCAAACAATCGCCTCTTCCAATTTACCTAACCGAGGTAAAACATTGCCTAAATCGTTGTAAGCTTCAGAATTATTCGGATCGATTTCAATTTGACGGCGACAAGCAGCAATTCGCTCGTCTAAATCCAGTATCTTATACTGTTTCTTTGCCAAAAGCCAATCGAGTTCGGCAATAATTTCCGCAGCATTTGGTTCAATTTGCAGCGCCATCTGATAAAATACGATCGCCCCTTCGAGCTGCTTTTGTTTTGCTAAACTCTTGGCTAAATTCAGATAAAATTCAGTTCCCTCTGTCTCAATTTTTAACAACTTGTGATAAATTTTGCCATTTTCCAATACATCGATAGCTTGACAGTAACTCTGAATCATGCTTTCAAAACTCGATACGCTGCGTTGCTGCAAAGCATATCCCAATCTGATGTTAATCCCAGTTAAATTAGGGTCCAGTTTAATCGCTTGCAAGAAAGCAGCAACAGAGTCATCCCAAGATTTTTCGCAAGTTAAAACACTGCCCAAATTGCAGTAAAACCAAGGATTTTCGGGATCGAGTTCGATCGCCCTGCGGTAGTAAGCAACAGCTTTTTCCCATTTTCTTTGCTTCGCAAAAGCTTCACCTAAATAATTGTGCGCCCAAGCAGAATTATTATTAATAGATAGAGCCTGAAAATAACATTTAATTGCCTCATCCAACTCGCCCTTTTGCATCCAAACACTGCCCAGACTCAGCCAAGCGCGAGTGTAATTGGGGTCGAATTCGAGACTTTTGCGGTAACACTCGATCGCCAGTTCTAACTCTCCTTTTTCAACCAAAACTTTCCCTAAACTGTGGTAGGAATCAAAAGAATTGGGAGAGATTTTCAGCGCTGCTTCGTAATTAGCTATGGCTTCATCGTGTCGCTTTTCACTTGCCAGCATTTCCCCCAAATTGTGATAAGCTGCCGCCAAATTTGGGTTTAACTTAATTGCCCGATCGTAACACTCGATCGCCTGCTGAATTTTACCTAATTCTGCCAAACTATTTCCCAGAGTTAAGTATTCATCATCCGTCGCCCAATCCGGCTCGATATTGCAAGCTCGATACCAACATTCTGCCGCAGCTTCTCGCCGATCCAACTGCGTCCAAACTCTTCCCAACTGTCGGTAAGCAGCAGCAAAATTAGGTGCCAGGGCGATCGCTTTTTCGTAGACTGCGATCGCCTTTTCCCAGCGTCTTTCTTGACAATACAAATTGCCGAGATTGGCGTAAGCTTCCGGCAAATTTTCATTGCGATCGATCGCGGCTTCGTACCACTGTTTTGCTTGCTCTCTTTCACCCCGCACCTGCATCACTTTGCCCAGAGTTTGGCAAGCTACTGCTAAATTCGGTTCGATTTTCAGCGCCGACTCGCACGCGGCTACTGCCTCATTTAACCTTCCTTCGGCCAAATAAACTTCTGCTTGCCGGTTCAAATCGATCGCTGCTTTTTCCATATTTTCAATTGAGGACATAATTCAACTTGCTCCAGACAACAATTAACTCAAACCCACCACTTCAATCATTTTCTCCAGTGAACTCAAGTTCACTAAAATATCCTCAGTCAGCGAATTTTGGTACATCAACTCTCTAATAGGATAGCACTCAAAAGCCTCCCCGGTTAAAAAGTAATGTTCCAAATGCAAATATTGACTGATGCCCCAATAGTAATGACTGATATAATGAGGCGACACCAGCTCGATCGTTTTCGTTCCCGGCGCGCAAAATATCGTATTTGTCATCCCGCTACCGTGGGCGGCAACGATCGCCTCAGCACCCGCAAAACAAGCTATTTGTTCCGCCAAAGACATCGACTCAGGCAAAACAGAAACAAAACCGTATTTAGCCAGCACCCCAACCACATCAGCCTCATTCAAAACGCGCCGGTATCTCGCTTGACTTCTGCTGATATAAATGCGTTTCGGAAAATGCGCTCGCCCGTCAATTTGCGGCAAAAACTCGCGCCGCAAAAACTCGATCGCCCACCCCGAAGGCCAACCCAAATAACCTGGAAAAGAAGGTACAATTAATTCAGTAGCCCGCAAGTGAGGTACGCGATCGCTCTCCAAAATCTTTGCCTCGGGAATCCCCAAAATCTTCAAACTTTCGCGCTGAAATTCGCGATCGCAACTGTTGACTAAAAACCAATCAATTTCTGCCAAATCCCAACCGCTGCGCCGCAACAATTCAATTCTCGGCAAAACATCAACCATCCAGTGAAAATAAACATTACCCGACAAACCGGAAAGCACCGCAACTTTACCCTGAATTTCTTGCAAGGGCGGAAACGATTCTAATTGAAAAACACTGTGTTTGCGCGCATCATGTTTTTCACATCCCGGCAAAAAACCCGGATAATCTCTCGACAGATCCGCCAGCAAATAATTATCGGGAGAAATCACCGCGATCGCCTTACAAATCAACCAATAATTTTCTTGAGGCACGATCCAAACCCGCCCCTGGGGAATCCGCGCCGCAAAAGTTTTTGGTTCAGCTACAGGTAGCGGTTGCGGGTTAGATAAACGGCAAACTCCCCAACCTAAATGTACCGGATCGAACCACTTACCTAACCTCTGCAAACACAGCCCGCAAGTTAAACCCTGACATTCGATATCTTCTGCTGTTGATTCATTAGTTTTCCAGCTCAAATCAGCAATATTTTTAACTGTATTTTCGGCTGCTTGCCAAACTATTTCTACATAATTACCCGCAGTTAAATTAGCATTCACCAGCCAATCCCAAGTCGATAAATAAAGAGCTTGAGGCGGCGCGATCGAACTGCTTTCTGGAATCAGAAAATTCGCTTTACCCCACAATTTTACCTCATTACTATTCTGCAATTGCAGTTCTAAAACCTTGCCATAACAATCGATCGCCCGTTCCCAAGAGCCTTGTTGTTCTAAAACCTTTGCCAAGTCGAAATAAACTTGCGGGAGATCGGGTTCAATTGTCAAAGCCATGCGGTAAATAGCAACAGCCGCGATCGATCTTTTTTGGCGTGCTAAAATATTGCCCAGCCGCCAATAAATCTCCCCATTGTGCGGCTGAATTTGCAAAGCTTTTTGATAATAAGCCGCCGCTGATTCCAAACCGCCGTACTCTGCCAAAGCATTCCCCAAATGCAAATAAATCTGAGCTAAATAACCGCAAATTTCAGCAATGGGTAATTGGG
>JBOFTL010000883.1:0-5673 GCA_051652045.1 Microcoleus sp.
GGTTTGTAGCTCGCAATTTGCAGGGCGATCGAGTGTCAAATAATACAAAAAAACTGTTCCTTATAGAACCGTTTTAAAATTGGAAAATAAACACCACAAGCAGAAGCAAGATGGAATTTAACCTGGATTTTGCATGGGACATTCGTACCAAAGAAACCGGGTTTTTATCATCACTGTTGTCTGCAACGAAAGATGCTCGCAAAAACCCGGTTTATGCCTCTGGCTGCATTCCTGACTTTTCAATTATGGTGCGTCGCTGCGAAAATGTTCGCCCGTGTATTACAATACGACCAACTTATGGAAATTGAGGACTGAAGTCCTCACTACGAACTTAACTACCAATAACCGTTTCAGTTTGACCGCTAGCGCTCGATCGTGCCGCTGCCTCCGCCACCTTCAAAGCATACAAACTGCTAGTATTTTTCACATACAAAGGCGTACCGTTTAACAAACAATCTAACACCAGATCTGTATCTTTAGCAAACAAACCGCGCCGCGTTCCCACTGGAATTACCTGCTTATTTTCTCCTTGTATTAATTGACCGGATTCCGGCGTAAAAACCAGCGTTCCCTCTTCTCCATAAATTGTAAAAACATTTTCCGACTGCCAGAAAACCTCACCTTTTCCATACACAACCTCAGCAAAAACACCACTTGCAAAACGCAACTGAGCGTTGCACAAACAAGCTTTATAAAAATCGGGTTGAGTATCCCAAAATTGGCTGTGACAGTTAACGCTAACTACTTCCCCAAACAAATCCGTAAATCTGTGCAATCGAGACAGCGCACCGGCAAAGGGAAAGCCAAACAGTGAATGCTGGTAAGTCCAACGTTGCGGTACGGAACGCACAGCCGTAACAGTAGCGTAGCGCGCGTAAAAAACTTGACCAACTAAAGGCAAAGATTCTTTAATTGCTAGATGCAAACCGCCTAACAGTTCGATATGTTCTACATGAAGGAGTTTCTGATATTTGGCAGCTAATTCGATCGCCCTTTCGGCCTCAGATACCTCCAAAGATAAAGGATATTCCACCACAACGTGCTTGCCATTTTCTAGGGCGGCGCGGACGATCGCCCCGTGATCCCGATTCACCGTACAAACAATGACTAAATCTAAATCCTCTCTTTCCACTAACTTGCGCCAAGAAACCGCAGCTTCAGCACTAAATGCTTGACAAAATGCTTCCGTTTTCTGCGGATCGCGTCCTGCAACTGCTACTAAGCGCGATCGAGAGTCGGCTGATAGCATCTCGGCCCTCAATTTAGCCGCGAAACCAGTACCTACAATTCCGACTTTAATAGGAGAATTCATCGAAAAATTCGATCGAGTATCAATCTCAGTCATGTAAGGTGCTATTTAGAAAATCTAATATCGTGTCCGGTCGATCGACCTCAATAAGATTATCTCGCAGTGCGGACTGAAGTCCGTACTACAAACCTGAAGAACTTGCGGACTGAAGTCCGTACTACAAACCTGTTCGCAGTACGGACTTCAGTCCGTATTAAAAACATTAAATGCTTTGCTTGTATTGGACGATCGGAAAAGGAACTACTTGCTGGTGCTGCAACACCCCTGCATACAAGTTTTCCAACTCAGTAATATTCTGACTCAAAGTGTAGCGATCGAGCGCCCGCTGCCTGGCCTTTTGACCCAACATCACCGCCATTTCCGGGTGATCGCAAAACAGCGGCAATAAAGTTTGCAACTGACTCCGCACCCGCTGAGTGTGTAAAACCACCCCAGCCCCAGACTCCAAAGCCTCACCGTCAGCGCCCGCATCCGTCGCCAAACAAGCCAAACCGCAGGCCATCGCTTCCAGCAGCGATAGCGACAGCCCCTCTACCAAAGAAGGCAAAATAAATACGTCCGCGCCTCGCAAAATCTCGATCCGGCGGTCCTCATCAGCAATAAAACCCAGCCAGACAATCCGCTCGTCTTCACCGTAAAACAGTTGCAGCGAAGCGGCTAGGGGCCCGTCACCGACGATCGCCAGCAGGTTTCCAGGGCCCAAATCGCACTGTTTCCAAGCCTTAAGCAGCGCCTCGACATTCTTTTCCGGCGCAATTCGGCCCTGATATACAAAAATTCTTTCCGCCCCCAATTCCGATTTTAATGTCGAAGGCCCCGGAGAATATTTAAGTGCATCTACACCGTTGGGAATCACCGCTACCCGTTCTTCCGGTACTCCCAACTTGACCAAAATATCCCGTTGAATCTGAGAAAATACGATCGTGCAGTCGTAGTGAGCCAAAAACGGAGCGTACAATTGATACATCAGGTGCTGGGTTCCCGATGTTAAATTCCGGAGTTTGCGATCGAATGGCGGGTGAAAAGTTGCCACCAAAGGCAAATTCAGTTCTTGGCAAATTTCCGGTAGCAAAAAGTCGAGAGGCGAAAGCGTTAGCGAAGCGTGAACGATATCCGGTTGCAATCTCCGCAGCGATTTCATCAACACTTTACTCGATTTAAAAGTAGGAATCGTGTAAATTTGTGACTTGTAGAGACATGGTAAAGAGACTTCGTTGCAACTGGCGGGGAGAGTCCCAGAAAATGGAGTTTGAGAAATTGGAGTTTGAGAAATTCCTTTGCCCCATTTTCCATTAGCCATACTCCAGGTTCCATTGTTCCTGTCGAGTTCTGCTTCTTGGGCAAAATGCAGGAAACTGACCTGATATCCCCGGTCTAAAAGTGCGTTAGTAACTTCCCTGGAGTAAGTAACGTTACCGCAAAAAGGTGATTTTTTTCCCAACCAAGCGATGTGCATTCAAGTAAAGTAGAATTTGTTATTTAAGTTCGATCGGCTTTGCTGTTGCTAGGGGAAATATACCAGGTTAAGACACCTCCCGCGATCGCCAATACGCCCAAACCTAAAAATACCGCAGGCAAACCCAGAAATGTTTCAGCGGCCCCAGCCAAAACTAACGGCAAACTCAAAGCAATATTTGTTGCATTGTTTTGCAGTCCGAAAACTTTTCCCCGCATTTCTTCTGGGGTTTCTGCTTGAATTGTCGTTTGCATGGGAACGCCGACTAAGGATGCAAAGAAACCCAACACGGTAATTAACAGCACCGACATCCACAAGCTGTGCGTAAATGCCGACATACCGATCAAAGCTGCTGCCATGCCTGCAGAACCGATTAAACTGAGTTGGGAGTGAGACAATTTGCGCCCGAGGGAACCCACAGACGTCGCCCCTGCTGCCATCCCGACGCCCGCAGAGGCGAGCAAAAACCCGAATTGAGAAGCTTTCATCCCCGGCAGAACTTCAGCCAGCCTTACGGCGACAATAGTCAGGGCTGCAAAAATCGAAAACAGAATAATTAATTGGATTAAAGCATTGCGAACCGACGGCTTGTGTTTGATGTAACGCAGCCCGTCTCGCAAATCTGCCAAGGGATGCGGCGGTTCGTGTTCCGGTTCGTTTTTTTCTCCTGTTTGCATCGACAGCAGCAGCACTCCGGCGAGGGCGTAACTGCCACCTACTGCTAATTCTTTGCCAATGCCGAGTCCGCCGCCTAGGTTGTGTACGAGGGTGTCAGCTAAAGCTAGCAAGGGTTCTCCCACTGCAAAGCCGATAATTACCGAACCCATCATGGTTGTGGTGTAGAGGGAGTTGGCTGCCAGCAGGTGGCGGCGTTCTACGATCAGGGGAATGACTGATTGTTCGGCTGGCGAAAAGAATTGCGTCAGGGTGGAAACCAGGAATGTCACCAACAACAGCAGGCAAAATCCCAGCGGTAACTGCCCGAGTTCCCAGCCCTGGGACACCCACAACAACACGGGTAACATTAATACTAAGCCTCCCCGCAGCAGGTTGGTGGCTACCAGAACTGCTTTTTTCGACCACCTATCGACGTAGACACCGGCGGCGGCCCCAAACAATACTGCGGGTATGGTAAAGGCGATGGTGATTGCTGATACCCACCGGCTGATGGTTTGGTCGGGGGCTTGAAACCTGTTGGCGGCAATGGCGATCGTCAGTACGAGGTAAACTTTATCTGCTAGTTGGGAAAATACTTGACCGCTCCACAAAGCTAGAAAGTTGCGGTTTTTGAGAACTGGCAGAAATCCTGTTTCTGTTTCTGACGTTTCGTCGGGGGCAGGTGCGAGGACAGCTTCGGAGTCTGCAGGCGGTGGGAGTTCTGCTGCAGGTTGGGGACTGCTGTTGTTGTTCCAGGCGATTTCGGGATTGGCGGGATATTTTTCCATTGCCGGGTCTGAGGGCCTGTTCCATTCTCGATCGCTCGTTTTATGAGAGTGAAAATTTGGAAAATTTTCCCGTTCTTCCATCTTGTGCTGGGTGACGGCTAAAACAGATATGTTTAAATCGGTATCGGACAATCGCATCATAGGATTTGGGGGAGGTCGCCAGGAATTGTCTGAGTTGGGGGGTGAAAAATTCTAATTGGGGCAATGGCCGCCGAGTTTAAAATTTTGTATCTTTTTTATTATCTAACGTTACAACTATCTTGAGACTTTAGTTGCCGTTGCTGTCTGGTTCGGATTTCGCGATTCGATCGCCCCCCAGCTCGATCGCATTTCAGTGTGTTCGATCGAGCGTTAACTATGCAAGTAACTTTTATTACTTAACTTTCTAAGTAGGCGTCGATCGAACTTCCCGATCGCACCGTACAACCTAAATGATACTGTGCGTACTGCCTCAAGATATTTTCTACTGATATCCACGATGCTCGATCGGCTATCCCTACTGCTGCTAGTTCGGCACCTGCTAGTTGTTGCAAAGCTGCTAACTCCATAGCATTTATGTAAGTATTTGTCAAGGTTTTGCTGCCGGAAATTTTAGAAGCGCTGGTGGCCGATCTGTAAAAGCTGCCGATTTCGGCTTTGAGTTCTGCCTCTAGGTTAGCGAACTCGGGCAAGCTGAGGGTTCCCCCAGAGGATATACTAAACCCGATTTTCCAGTCAGGTGCGGTGAAATTGGGGGTGATGGGGCGTTTGGAGGCGCAGCAGGCTTGGACTTGAGGCGCGATTCCCGCTAAAGCTAGCAAGTGAAAAATGCCTTGGGCGAGGTGGGCGACCAGGACGGTATCGGAGTCAGTAACGTCGGTTTCGGGTCGATCGGACAAATGTTCCAAGCGGCTCAAATGTTCTTCCAGCAAGCAAAACAGTTCTTCTTGAGGTTGTTCGGAAAAGGCCGTGGCGATCGCGATTTCGGCCAGATATTGAGCGGCTGCGAGTTTGCCGAGGTTTTTACTCAATCCTGCATGGGATTGTACGGTTTCGGCTTGAGTGATTTTATCGAGCGATCGACCTTGGGCAATTAGCAGTTCGTTGACGACAAATAATTCACTTCTGCCGCCCAATTTCGATCGCTGTTTGCGAACTCCCGGTGCTACTGCTCGAATCAAGCCGAATTCCCGCGTCAAAACAGTCAGCACTCGATCGGCCTCCCCGATCGGCATACTTTTGAGATTGATTCCTGTAGCTTTGTATGTTCTCATCTGAATAGTTGACAGTTGACAGTTGACAGTTGACAGTCGATCGATTGACATTTGACAGTTGACAATTGGTAATTCTCCCAATTTCTCAATCTCTCAATCTCTCAATCTTTCAATCTCTCAATCCCACAATCTAAAATCTAAAATCTAAAATCTAAAATCTAAAATTACCCATTACCCATTACTAAATTATTGCGATCGCGAATTAAATCC
>JBOFTL010000884.1:0-2380 GCA_051652045.1 Microcoleus sp.
ATGCCGCCTGCATTAGGTAACAGCGAAGAAATGCCTTCAGTTTTAGCAGATATCGTGATGAAACTGATGGCGAAGAATGCTGAAGACCGCTATCAGAGTGCATTGGGTTTAAAATATGACTTAGAGATTTGCCGGCACCAATTCCAAGAAACTGGCAAGATTGAAATATTTGAAATCGGTCAAAAAGATTTGTGCGATCGCTTCCTGATTCCTGAAAAACTTTACGGTAGAGAAGCCGAAGTTCAAATATTACTAGATGCCTTCGATCGAGTCGCAGGGGGAGAGGGGGAGAGGGGGAGAGAGGGAGAGGGGGAGAATTATTTAGCATCTTCTCAATTCCCAATCCCAAATCCCAAATCTCAAGTCGAAATGATGCTCGTGGCTGGATTTTCAGGGATTGGAAAAACTGCCGTTGTCAATGAAGTTCACAAGCCGATCGCACGACAACGCGGCTATTTTATCAAAGGGAAATTCGACCAATTTAACCGCAATATTCCCTTCAGTGCTTTCGTGCAAGCCTTTCGAGATTTAATCGGACAATTGCTCTCGGAAAGTGACGATCGGTTGGCAAATTGGCAAACTCAAATATTGCAAGCCTTGGGCGATAACGCGCAAGTCATTATCGAAGTAATCCCCGAACTGGAAAAGATTATCGGGCAACAACCACCAGCAGCCGAACTATCAGGAACTGCCGCCCAAAATCGGTTTAACTTGCTGTTCCAAAAATTCATTCAAGTGTTCGCACGAGCAGAACACCCCCTAGTGATGTTTTTGGATGACTTGCAGTGGGCAGATTCTGCATCGCTACAGTTAATGCAATTGCTGATATCTGAATCGGAAACCAGCTATTTATTAGTAATTGGTGCTTACCGAGATAATGAAGTTTCGCCAGCACATCCACTAATGCTGACAATCGATTCATTAGTGAAATCTGGGGCAACGGTAAATACTATTACTTTGGCACCTTTGAGTTCAGAAAGCCTCAACGAGCTCGTTGCTGACACGCTCAACTGCTCTGCCTATCGAGCAAAACCGCTAACCGATTTGGTGGCACAAAAAACCAAAGGAAATCCTTTTTTTGTGACGCAATTTCTCAAAGCATTACATCAGGATGGTTTAATTTATTTTGACCTCCCTCAGTCTCCCACCCCCCTTTCATCTCACGCCAGTTGCTACAACGGGGGAGACCCCCGCAACGCACTGGCTTCCCTTGGCAAGGGGGGACAGAGGGGGCTACAAGGAGGGTGGCAGTGCGATATGGTGCGAGTTCGGGAGTCTAGCCTCACAGATGATGTGGTGGAGTTTATGGCTTTGCAATTGCAAAAATTGTCGCCGACGACTCAGAATGTGTTAAAGTTAGCGGCTTGTATTGGCAATCAGTTTGATTTGACAACTTTAGCAGTTGTTGCCGAGCAATTAACCACAGAAACGGCTGCTGATTTGTGGAAGGCATTGCAAGAAGGGTTAATTTTGCCCCAAAGTGAAACTTACAAGTTTTTCCTATATAATGAATCAAACGCACCGGAGGAAACAAATCTCGATCGCGACTTCACAGTTGCCTATAAATTTTTACACGATCGCGTTCAACAAGCGGCTTATTCTCTGATTCCTGAAGACCGAAAAACGGCAACTCACTATCACGTCGGACAGTTATTATTTCAACAAATCCCCCCCGAAGCTAGAGAAGAACGCATTTTTGAATTGGTCAATCAATTAAACTACGGCACATCTCTAATTACCCAACCGACACAACGCGAAGAATTAGCAAAACTCAATCTCACTGCCTGTCGCAAAGCTAAAGCTGCCACCGCCTATCAAGCAGCCCGCGAATACGGGGCAGCAGGATTATCCCTGTTAGCAAAGAATGCTTGGCAAGCACAGTATCCTCTCGCCCTCGCCTTGAATGAATTAGCGGCCGAAGTTGCTTGTTTGAACGGTGATTTTGCAGAGATGGAAGATGCGATCGAAGCTGTCGTCAAAAATGCGACTTCGATTGTGGATTGCACCAAAGTTTACGAAGCAAAGTGTTTATCTTATAGCGCTCAAAATCGCCAGTCCGAATTGCTGGCGGCGATGTTGCCTGTATTAGAACAATTGGGTGTAAAGTTTCCCGCTGAAAGTGATCCGTCTGAGTTTGAAACCAGATTAGCAGCCATCAAACTTTATTTGCAGGATCGAGATGTTCTAGATTTAGTTAATTTGCCTGTTTTAACGATTCCAGAAAAAATATCAGCTATCAGTATCCTCGCTAAAATTTGGCCTGCTTCCTACCAGGTTCGTCCCGAACTTTCTCCTCTAATCGTGATGGAACAGATCGATCTTTCCTTGCGATATGGCAATGCTGAACTGTCGCCTTTTGCCTATGCCACCTTTGGATTAA
>JBOFTL010000885.1:0-10713 GCA_051652045.1 Microcoleus sp.
GGATTGTCGGAAGTTACAGCAGGCGCACTCGGATTGTCAGAAGTTACAGCAGATGCGCTCGGATTTTCGGAAGTTGTAGCAGGCGCGCTGGGATTGTCGGAAGTTACAGCAGGCGCACTCGGATTGTCAGAAGTTACAGCAGATGCGCTCGGATTTTCGGAAGTTGCAGCAGGCTCGCTCGGATTTTCGGCAGTAGCTGCGGTTGATGCGTTTGCGGGTACGGGCTCGCTCGCTGATGTCTGAGTTGGTGTCGTAGATGTCGTACTTGTTGCAGTTGCTGGAGTCTCCGCAGGGGTTGGAGTAACTGTCGGTACAGGTGTTTCACTGGTTGCGGGTGAAGGGGTTGGAGTAACTGTCGGTGCTGGAGTCGGCGCAGCTTCTGGAGTGGGTGCGGGTGTTGGAGTTAGTGCAGGTGTTGGAGCGGGAGTGGGTGCGGGTGCGGGCGCTGGAGTCGGTGCAGGTGTTGGAGTGGGAGTCGGTGCGGGAGTCGGCGCGGGCGTTGGAGTGGGATTTGGAACCGATATGATAGCAATTCGATTCTCATCTTGTTTGTGTGTATAAGGATAGCTATTACCCAGCGAAATAGTTGAATCTGCCGTACTATTTCCTCTAGTAATAACACCAGCAGTTCCGTTAATTGTCGGCTCACCAACAATAAAAGGGGTCTGTCCCTCCCCACCGTGAGTGATGGAAATTGTACCGCCTCGATTTCCTGAACCTCCAGCAGTAGAAATGCTAACATTAGGGTTATTTCGATCGGCAAAAGAGCTTCGTGCCCGAAAAAAATTCCCAGTCCAAATCTCAACATTTCCACCTTGACCGTTGCCGAGGCTTTGAGCGTTAATTCGATCGACCGTAATATTGCCGTCAGCATTCAGCTCGATATTCCCGGCATTATTAGGGGAACTTGAGTTTAGAGTGCGAGTTACGATTTCTCCGTTCTCGCTGTACAAATAAATCCCCGATGCCGAGGTAATATTTTGCGCGGTAATGTTATTAGTTGTAATGATATTTATCGGAGTAGAACTTTGAGGTATATCGCCTTGAATGTTGATGCTATTGAGAGGATTTTGGTTGCCGATCGCCCCGCCAAAACTCACAATTCCTGTTTCGGGTTGGACTGTTAAATTGTAAGCGCCATTAATCGTAGAGTTAAAAGCAATATCGCCCGTTTCGGAAACTTTGACTGATAGATCGTTAGCTAAGGTTACTGGAGCGGCAAATGTAATATTATTGCGGTTAGTTTCGATATTGCCGCTAGCAGTAATCCTACTTGCTTTGACATCGATATTGCCGCCAGTTACGGCAGTGTTGGGAGAGAAAGTTTGGGAATAAATATCTGATGTCGAAACAGTTCCTTTAGCATCTAAAGAAATATTACCGCCCCGACCGTTCCCTGCCGCAGAAATAATTGTACCGTCAGTAGTGTTGATATTAGCACCACTTTTAATACTAAGGTTGCCACTGTTGGCATTGAAGCCGCTGAAAACTACAGCACGATCGCCTATTCCACCTGTGTTGATGTTGCCGATTGCTTCCAGCGAAATATTGCCACCATTATTGCCACCCATTGCATTGATAAGTCCGCCTGTAGTATTTATGGAAATACCGCTTTTAATAGTAATATCTCCACCATTATTAGTGGCTGAAGTAAGCAGGGCATCAGTCTCGATCGCCCCCCTGCTGTTCAGATTTATTGACCCACCTTGTTGATTCCCTTGCGAACCGATAATGCTAGTAGTGATGTTGCCACCAGCACTTAAATTAATATTTCCACCAGTTAATGTCGTGAATGGTGGATTGGCTTCTACATAAGATCCTGCAACTAACTGTTGTGTAGTGATATTGCCATTAATATTAGTAATGGTAATACTTCCTCCGGCAGATTTAGATTCAGTTCTGACATTACCAATATTTATATTGCCATTAGTAGTAGATAATTTAACATTGCCACCATTACCGACTGAAGAACGAGTAAAAATTGGATTTCCAGGTGCTAATTGAATGCCATTTTGAGCTTGAACGGTGATATTTCCACCTTGCTTTTTTTCACCGTCAGCATTGAGCGATTGCAGATTTATTGCACCGCCACTATTAAGAGTTATTGCACCACCTTCTTGCTTACCGGTAGCAGAAATTTGAGTAGCAGTAATATTACCAGCAGCATTAATCCTAATTTCACCACCTGTGTCATTGTCCGCCACCGTTGACATAATTCCAGCAATATTAATGTTTCCGGCTGTACTTGTAATTGAAATATTGCCACTTACACCAACGCCATTATTTGTAACGCGAGTGTATACATTGTTAAGCAGAATATTATTTTTAGCGTTGAGTAAGATAGAGCCTCCATTTCCAAAAGTAACACCAGTATCTAAAACATTCAGAATATCGATTCCGCCCTCTGTACTGGTAATATTAATTTCTCCACTATTCCCTGAACCAGTTACGTACAAAAGAGGTGTTACATTACGCGCAGTAATATTATCTCTAGCTAGAAGAGTAATAGAACCGGCATTACCATTATTGGTTCTATTATCTAAATCTCCTCTACTGGTATCGATCGAACCTGCCCTGCTAGTAATCGAAATATTGCCGGAGTCTCCGCTAGAGGGTCGATCGAATAAATACTGATTTACGGCTGATTTTAAGGTAGCAGTCAAAATATTTTGTTGAGCATTAAGTGTAATATTACCGCCATTGCCATTATCTGAAAAAGCAGACAAATTGCCAGCAGTAGTATTGATGCTTCCCCCAGTGCTAAAGATCGTGATGTTGCCAGCATTACCATTACCTGATAAGCCTTGCCAATTAGTATCAGTATCAATACCTGCCGCGATCGTATTACCGACAGCGTGTAAAAGTACAGAACCGCTATTAAACCCATCGAATTGAGATGAGGTTTCGATATTTCCTGTAGAAACAATATCTCCGTTGTTTACCAAATTGCCAGAAGTCAATACTACTTGCCCTCCCTCAACTTTCACCCCTGTTGCGTTTACTCCTGGACGAGTTAATAATTCCGGTAAAGATGTAACTGGAAGTACCGAATTTTGAGTCAAATTACTAGCTGTTGATGGCGGTTGAATTTCCAAACTCAATAAATTTCCCGGCTGACTGATTCTGACTAAATTTTGACCGGGTACAGCAGCAACTGTAATATTTCCTCCAGGTGCTGAAAGTTTTCCGACATTCAAAATCGTGCCGCCCAATAAAGTTAAATTTTGTCCTTCCCGCACCGCCAAATTTCCTAAATTGACAATTGCTCCCGGTTCAAGATTTGTAAAAGCAAAAGAGTTGGGATTACCTACGAATGTTGCGTAATCATTTGAGCCAACAGCGTTAAACCAGCCATTGTTAAAACCGATACCTGTAGCAGTAGTGGCGGTGAAAGTACCGGGAATATTTAAACTCGCATTTTGTCCGAAAACAATCCCGGCAGGATTCATTAAAAACAAGTTGGCATTACCCGTCACTTGAATTGTGCCGTTAATTATTGAAGCATTACCACCGACTACTCGCCCTAAAATATTCCGAATACTGGGATCTGCATGAAAAATAGCAGTTTGTCCTGGCGTTAAACTGAATTGTTGGAAACTGTGAAAAAGATTTGTGCCGGATTGTGTGCCATCCGTTATGTTAAATCTGTCGCCACCGATCGAATTGACCTTAGTATTAGTTCCATCAAAAGCTTCATTAATTTGAGCGGTGGCTATTCGGGATGGAGCAACAAGACCTAATTCCCAAACAGCTAAGCTGGTAAAGGAAAGTAGAACAAGAAAAAAATGCTGATTTCTTTTTGCTAATTTCATAATGTTTGATGCAAAATATTTATCGTAATTTTTCTATATTTTTTAACTTTTGTTTCGAGTTTTCGATCGGCAATTTAAGAGTGCTTATGTAACCAAAAAAACGAGTTTAAGTGTTATTTTTTGTATCGACACAATTCAATGATTTTCTTGTTTTTTTTGTATGCGTAACCCAAACCCAAAATACCTATTCCCATACCAAAAATTGTGGTTGGTTCAGGGGCGCGTTCGCATGAATTTGAACCCGTACATGGAGGCGGCGTCGTACATGGATTTGAAGGTGTACATGGAGGTGGAGGTGTTGGTGGCGGTGGTGGCGGTGGCGGAAATTTCCAATTGGGAGGCCAGGGAATCGAGCAAATATCCCCTACATTGGGAGATGGTCGCAAGTATTGCCAAAATTTCGATTGGCTGGATTTTATTCCTAATAAACTTTGAGTAGTTGTATCGAAAGCTAAAGATATATCGATCGAATTTCCTTGAATTTCTTTTTCATTGCTCTGAATTGTAATTCTTTTTAAAACACTGATGTCGATCGGAACCATTTTTATTTCACACTTGCCAGATTGAATACCAGATGATGGTAAACTGGCAAGTCTTGCAAGTGTAAGACATGGTGATGGATCTTCTGGACGAACTTTGTTAGCTGGTTGCTGAGGTAGACAAACTAAAACCGAAGTTAATTGAGTTCCTGGCGGAGTAGGTGCAGGTATTGGATAGCTGGGGGGAGAGCCTCCTGAAGTAATGTTCGGAGGGTTGCCCCCCAAGTATCTTGTGTCAAAAAGCGGGATTACTAAAACTGTACTGTCAAAGTTCTCTGTGTCGCCAAAAAATATGATATCCGATCGATTGGCGATGGTAATACTTGGTGTCTGGCTTGGAGTTATTTCCGGCGAATTTTGAGCTTTGGTAGAATCGATCGCCCCTAAACTTAATACAAAACTCCCAATAGCGATTCTTAACAACAGATTTAATTTCAACACCATAACACCCTGTTTTTTTAACTACATAATCATAGATCCGATCGGGATTTGTGAATTTCTTGCTCCCTCTCCTTAGTAAGGGGAGCCACTCCGATCTTGGGGTCCCCCCAAGTGTAGGAAGTGGCGTGAGGGTTGGGGTGGGGTAAAAAATTTATGACTCATTTAGGATTGGTATACTACGGTAAAATTTGCTTCCGATAACTTCCTCACGTTCGATGTTTTTTGAGAAAACTCTATGAAAAGCCGATCGAATTCTCGATCGAGAAATTGTCTATCTTGAGAACCCAATTAACCTGCAACACCAACAGCAGCAGATTCCCCCGATTGACAGTCTTCCTCTGCGGGGAGGTAACAAGCAATGAAATCAGTTTCAGCGGATAAGTCAGATTCCCCAGCAGAGGGGGGATATTCATGTTCATAGTGCGTCAACTTTCTTCCTACATTTACTTATCAGGAGGAATGGGCGAGTTTTATGCAAAATTTGCCAACTTTTTTCGCTGCGAAGCTGCAAACTCTTGCTGTACGGTCGATCGAGTGCTGTTACAGGATGATAAGTTTTGTAACTAACGCTCTATCTTAGTTTTCCGCACCGATATACTACAATATATAATACATATCTTTGAGCCAAAATCCTTGGGGTTGAGAAAAATCCAGATCGATGCCCCTCGATCGTGCAAAAATATGTAAACAAACACGATAGTTAAATACCGCACGGAGCAATTACTGTGGACTCCAAATACAACCCCGCATCCATAGAAGAAAAATGGCAGCAAACATGGGCTGAGCAAAACTTAGACATGATGCCAGAAGATACGGAAAAACCTAAATTTTATGCCCTATCCATGTTTCCCTACCCGTCGGGAAACTTGCACATGGGCCACGTTCGCAACTACACAATTATCGATGTAATTGCCAGAATCAAGCGAATGCAAGGCTACCGCGTGCTCAATCCGATGGGATGGGACGCTTTTGGTTTGCCGGCAGAAAATGCCGCGATCGAACGGGGAGTGCCCCCGGCTAAATGGACTTATGAAAATATCGCCCAAATGAAAGCCTTATTTCAGCGTCTGGGCATTTCTTTTGACTGGACGAAAGAAGTAACAACTTGTTCTCCCGATTATTATCGGTGGACGCAGTGGATTTTCTTGCAATTTTTAACAGCAGGATTAGCTTATCAAAAAGAAGCCGCAGTTAATTGGGACCCGATCGATTGTACTGTTTTAGCAAACGAACAAGTAGATAATGAAGGGCGATCGTGGCGATCGGGTGCTAAAGTAGAACGCAAATTATTGAGACAGTGGTTTCTCAAAATTACTGACTATGCCGAACAGTTATTAAATGACTTAGATAAATTGCCGGATTGGCCGGAAAGAGTCAAATTAATGCAAGCTAACTGGATCGGTAAATCGGTAGGCGCTTACTTAGAATTTCCCATTGTGGGAATGGATGAAAAAATTGCCGTTTTCACCACCCGTCCCGATACAGTTTACGGCGTCAGTTACGTTGTTTTAGCACCGGAACACCCCTTAACAAAACAGGTGACAACGGCAGATAGAAAAGATGCTGTAGAAACATTCATTAAAGAAGTCGCGCAACAAAGCGAGATCGATCGAACTGCCGAAGACAAACCCAAGCGCGGCATTCCTACGGGTGGCAAAGCAATCAATCCTTTTAACGGCGAAGAAATTCCTATTTGGATTGCCGATTACGTGCTGTACGAATACGGCACCGGTGCAGTTATGGGAGTACCCGCCCACGACACGCGAGATTTCCAATTTGCCACTCAATATCAACTGCCAATTAAAGTAGTAATTGTGCCAGATGATGAAGTGCCACTGACTGCCGCTTACACCGAACCGGGAATTATGATTAATTCCGAAAGCTTCAACGGCATGGATTCAATTAAAGGCAAAGAAGCTGTAATTAAATTTGCCGAAAATGCAGGCTGTGGCAAAGCGCGAATCCAATACCGCTTGAGAGATTGGTTGATTTCCCGCCAGCGTTATTGGGGCGCACCGATTCCCGTAATTCACTGTCCCAACTGCGGAATTGTCCCCGTACCCGAACCGGAATTGCCCGTATTGTTGCCGGAAAATGTCGAATTTACTGGCAAAGGTTCGCCCTTGGCAAATTTGGAAGCATGGGTAAACGTTCCTTGTCCGAGTTGCGGTACTCCGGCGAAGCGGGAAACAGATACGATGGATACTTTTATCGATTCATCGTGGTATTTCTTGCGCTATCCCGATGCCAAAAATGAAAAGGAAGTTTTCGATCGGGCGAAGACTAACGATTGGATGCCGGTAGACCAATATGTCGGCGGAATCGAACACGCAATTTTGCATTTATTGTATTCCCGATTCTTTACCAAAGTGTTGCGCGATCGAGGTTTGTTAGATTGCGACGAACCGTTTAAACGCTTGTTAACTCAAGGCATGGTGCAGGGAATGACTTACAAAAATCCCGCGACTGGCAAATACATTCCCTCGGAACAAGTCGATCCCAACAATCTCAAAGATCCGGAAACTGGCGAACCGTTAGAAGTTTTCTATGAGAAGATGTCCAAATCAAAATACAACGGCGTCGATCCCGTAAAAGTGATGGCAAAATACGGGGTTGATACGGCGCGGATGTTTATTTTATTTAAAGCGCCGCCCGAAAAAGATTTGGAATGGGATGACGCCGATGTTGAAGGGCAGTTTCGCTTTTTAAATCGCGTTTGGCGCTTGGTAACTGAGTTTGCTTCACCCCCCCCTGCCCCCCCTTACCAAGGGGGGGAGAAAGAGGAATTAAGCAAGGCTGAAAAGGATTTGCGGCGGGCGATTCATACCGCCATTAAGGAAGTTCGGGAAGATTTGGAAGGCGATTATCAATTCAATACAGCAGTTTCCGAATTGATGAAATTGAGCAACGCGCTGAGTGATGCTAAGTGCAAAGATTCGCCTGTTTATGCGGAAGGAATTAACACTTTAATTTTGTTGTTAGCGCCGTTTGCGCCTCACATTGCCGATGAGTTGTGGCACGCAATTGGTAACACAGAGTCGGTACACAAATCGAGTTGGCCGAGTGTGGATGCTTCCGCATTAGTTACCGATGAAATTACGTTGGTAATTCAAGTTATGGGCAAGACTCGCGGTGCGATTCAAGTGCCTTCTGGGGCGGATAAAGATGCTTTGGAAAAATACGCTCGCGAATCGGAAATTGCCAAGCGCCATATTGAAGGTAAGGAGGTGAAAAAGGTAATTGTGGTGCCCGGAAAATTGGTGAATTTTGTTATAGCAGGTTAAATAATTGACAATTGACAATTTGGGTGCATCTGGCGTTTTGCAAATAGCCCTCATCCCCCAGCCCCTTCTCCCAATATTGGGAGAAGGGGAGCAAGACTCTTTGAATTCTCGCGTCCCTTTCCCAGAATTGGGAGAGGGATTTAGGGTGAGGGCGATTCATTCAGTATTTCTACAAAACGCCAGATGCACCCGACTAATTTAGGTTCAAACGACATCTTGCAACACTTTGCGAGTGTGTTTCCACGCAGCAATTCCCATTCCCGAAACCAACAAGCCCAAACCCAGCAGCACCACCCGCAAACCTAAGTCATCCGAACCGACAGCTTTGCTAACAGCATCTGTCAGGGGACCAGTAATTGCTAAAGGCAAACTGAGGGCAATATTAATTGCATTGTTTTCAAATCCGAAGACTTTCCCGCGCATGGATTCCGGTGTTTTTTCTTGAATCAAAGCTTGCATCGGACCGTTGATTAAAGAAGCGCCAAAACCGAACAGGCCGCTCAATGCCAATCCCAACCACAATTGTCTGACAAAAGCAAACATTGCCAGCACAAAACCCATCATTAAAAAACCGATTAAAGGCAAAGGTTTGTGGTGGACTCGCTCGCCCCAATGTCCCAAAAAAGCAGCCCCAAGTACCATGCCGATACCCGCCGCCGCTAGCAAAAAGCCAAATTGAGTTTCTTTAAGACCAATCTTCCCAGAAAGCGCGATCGCTAGCACTTGCAGCGCGGCAAACACCGAATACAAAATCGTTAGCTGCACCATCGCATTGCCGATTAGTTTGTTGTGTTTTAAATACCGCAAACCTTCTTTTAAATCTTGCCACGGATGGATGGTTGTAGCGCTGCCACCACCTGCTTCTTTGACCCGCATGGCATAAATCAAACCGGCAGATACTAAGTACAGCCCGCCCAGCAAAAATTCTTGAGCTCCATTTCCCAATCTATCTCGCATCAAGCTCAATACCGGTTCCCCGATTGTCATACCAACTATAATGCCGCCCATTGTCGAGGAAGCAAACAAAGCATTGGCTGACATCAATCCTTCCCGACTTACCGTTAGAGGAATGGCGGCTTGTTCTGCTGGGGCAAAAAATTGGGTGACGGTAGATACCAAAAACGTAATCACCAGCAAGACGATAAACGATTTGGACAAAAACGGCAGTGCGATTATCAGCAGTGCTCGAAATATGTTACAGCCGATGAGCATTTGCTTTTTGGAAAAGCGGTCCACAAAGATGCCGGCAGCGGAACCAAACAAAATCGCGGGTAGCGTGAATGCTACCATAACGGCCGATCGCATCGAATTAGGCGAATGTTCCCAAGCCGGCCAGGGTCTGTAACTGCCGGCTTCGAGCAAGATAATCAGCAATACATAAAACACTTTATCCGCCACTTGGGCCAACAACTGGCCCGTCCACAAGGAGAGGAAGGGGCGGTTTCTCAGCAGGGCGTCAAGTCCGCTGCGGTCAGGGGGAGGGCTGGCTGGGTGCATAGCAATAGTCTAACTGACCGCCTCTAGCAATTATAGTTTTCAGCAATATACGTAAATCTGGCAGTTGCACAGCCTTCGTGAATCTCGGACATCGGACTGATGTACCGAGGGTGAAAAACATGGTTTCTGATTCAATCTTGCCAGGAGTGGGGAACGATTTTTGCGAGCAACCGGGTTTTTTGGGTCATTCCTAAAAAATTCAGGCTCTTGTTTGGCGCACCTTTAATCCAGATCGCAAGATACGGTAATATATTTTACAAAATACTTGCTATTGGCGGTGATATCAATCTTGTGTCATGCCAATTAAGTAATAAAGGAAGTAAGTGTCCGGAGTGAAAAACTTGAAAAAGGTTGAAGCTATTATTCGCCCCTTTAAACTTGATGAAGTGAAAATCGCGCTCGTCAATGCTGGTATTGTGGGTATGACTGTTTCTGAGGTCAGAGGTTTTGGCCGTCAAAAGGGCCAAACCGAACGCTATCGCGGTTCTGAGTACACGGTTGAGTTTTTGCAAAAGCTCAAGGTCGAGATTGTTGTCGAAAACGATCAGGTGGACATGGTGGTTGATAAAATCATTGCTGCTTCTCGCACCGGCGAGATTGGCGATGGCAAGATTTTTATCTCCCCTGTAGAACAAATTATCCGGATTCGGACTGGGGAAAAGAACCAGGAAGCAATCTAGGAAATTCGGGGGCGGGAATTGGACATTGTTGACACTCCCCGCCCTAAAAGAACGGGGATTCTTTCGTCACTATGAGCGCAACCGCATACTACGAACCTGCTTGTGCGATCGAGCCTTAAAATTTAAAGTAAATTTAAAGCGGGACAGGTGGTTAGCGCCGTGACGTTTCTTGATTTTGACTTGGAATCAATCCGAAAACATCTTTACCTAACTCAGTTCCCGTTGTTATGTTAAAAAGCTATGTTAAAGTTTGTGCGCGTTGAGGTATCGGAATCAACGCTTAAAAAAAGATAGGGACAGGCGGTTAGCGCGTCAACGTCACCAACGCTTTCTTAGCTTTTGTCTGATGATGGAATCAGTAGGCAGGACGTTATTACCTAACTCAGTTCCCTATGTAATCTACTGTACTACAAAAATCAAAAAGTGTCAAGCTATTTTAGATTTTAGATTTTAGATTTTA
>JBOFTL010000886.1:0-2725 GCA_051652045.1 Microcoleus sp.
GGGCAATCCCGTTTTCCCTCCACAATTTATAGTTTTTTCTTTGCCTGTTCGCTGCTCCAATTACTACGTAAACATCGGGTGATACAACTGCTTTGTTGTTACCTTGTTCGTAATATATGAAAGAATTTGCCGATACGTAAACATCCGATCGCTCTTGAAAAAACAGTCTCAATGCTCCGAGGGCGTAAAATAGGTAATAACAGGTGATATCGCTTTCCGCCATCGGTTCTCCATCGCCACTGGGATAATCTATTTCTTCTTGTTCTAGAGAAGTTAAAACTTTCATTGTTTAATGCTCCTCAAATCTACTTATTTTGATTGTAACAGGTTAGGGTGCATTCATTTCCTTCAAACCCCGGCTCCCTTAAGTCTTCTTTAAAAAGACTGGCTTTAATACTATTGATATTGTTCGCGAAATCGATCGTGCCTGAATATATTTTACATCCTTAAATTAACGGTTTTTAATTATCGCAAAATCATCTCTCGGATCGATCGAGCCGTAGCCGGAGCGAGCAGCACTCCATTGCGATAGTGACCGCTAGCAATCAACACGTTGCTGTTACCTGAAAGTCGATCGATAATCGGAGCCGGTCGTTTTTCCGGACGCGGGCGCAAACCCGACCATTGCTTGACAATTTCAGCTTCTGCTAAAGCCGGACAAAGCGCGATCGCCCTTGAAATTACTTCAGATAACATATCGCAATTCGGCACAATTTCCCCACCATTTTCGGGAAATTCCACCGTTGCCCCCACCCAACATTCGCGATGTCCGACAGGTACGATGTGAACGTCATCACAAGTAATTACTGGAGCAAAACCAGCATTTCCCAAAGAATTTGGCAACCGCAAATGCACCGCTTGTCCCAACACCGGGCGAATGTCGATCGACTGATTCAACGATGCAGTCAAAGCAGTAGAACCCAAACCGGCAGCCACAATTAACCAATCGAAATCTCGACTTCCCGAACTTGTTTGTATCCGATACAAACCCGTTAATTTCCCACCTCTCTCTGCCTCTACAGCCTGCGTTTGATACCCCTCTAAAGTTGCTTCGTTCAAAACATTAACTGCTTCGCAAAACTCAAAATCTACCCCATTTTTCCTAGCAGCATCAACCAAAGCCAAAGTTAAAACAGTCGGATCGACTTGCCTATCTTGCGGTGAATAAATAGCAGCAATTATGTTATCATTTAAATTCAAATAATGACATCGATCGCCCGCTTTCTTGACATCCCAAATTTCCAACTGCCAACCTTGAGACTTGCGATTTACTGCCAGTTGTTCCCACTTACTTAAATCCTCACCCTCAGAACAAAGCAGCAAAATTCCCTGTTTGTTAAAAGGAATTTTCCGCCCCGTAACAGTTTCTAGCTCGGGAATCAAAGCTTCGTAATCCCGCAGGCTCGTTTCTCTCAACTGCCAATTTCTACCCTTAATTTTTCTGCTGATAACTCCCATCAAAACACCGAGGGCCGCACCAGTAGAAGCTTGTGCCGGTTGCTGTTTGTCAAAAACAGTAACTTGCAATTCCCTGAATCGACTTAATTCAAAGGCGATAGATGCTCCAATAATTCCGCAACCAATAACTGCAACGCGAGCCATGATGTTGATTTTAGATTTTAGATTTTAGATTTTAGATTTTTAGATTTGGAAATTTGAGATTTAAGATTGTAGATTTTGAGATTAAAGATTTAAGATTTAAGATTGTAGATTTTGAGATTAAAAATTTGAGATTTAAGATTTAAGATTGTAGATTTTGATATTTGCGCTTCTAGATTTCCGAGCAAGGTGCGCTCAGCGCACCCTACTGCAAAAATTCCCAGAATTAACCTTGAGGAATTAGCTGCAAGAAAGCATCGAAATCCTTCACTGCTTTTTGATAACTGCCGAGAACTTTCGGATAATCAACATCTTTAGCAGCGATATCAATGTTAACCAAATCAGCAAACAAACTCTTAGTTAAATCGGCAGCTTGCTGTTGAGATTTAGGCAGCAAACCTGCCGACACGGCTTTCATTGCGCCGCGCAAGTCGCCAAGCGGTCCGTGAATGTAAGTTCTGATATCAGTCCATTTCCGCTGTTGAATTAAAGTTTCCAGTTTATCCATGCGCGATCGCAACTCTGTTAAAGTCGGAACGTAACGCTGAATTTGCTGTACTTGCGCTGCGGTATAAGTGGTAGGAACTTTTGCTGCTGTCCCACTGCTGCAACTTACTAGAAATACCATCAAGAGCGCCACGATTGAAGCAAAAATTGAACGCAGACGAGTCATATCGATTTGAGGTTTTAGACTTTAGATTTCTCGCTGCGGGTAATCCGCACAGCACCGCCCTCAAGTTGTTACTCGTTCCCAGGTGTTGCCTGGGAACGTATATCTAGAGGAAGAGCCTCGATCGCCCAGCAACGAAAGTTAGGTACAAAAGATTATTTTACCTCCTGTCGGCGCAGAAAAGTTACCAGAGCCCCACCAACTTTTTCCGACCAATGTTCTTGAGGATAATGCCCAGCTTCTTCAAGTTTGACTAACTCTGCTTTTTGCAGGGAAGCGGCTAATTTTTCCACTGGTTCAACATTCAGCCAAGGATCGGTTAAACCCCACACAAATAAAGTTGGTTGAGTCCAATTTTTCCAGCCGGATTCTATTTCTATCATCGCTTGCGACAGTTGAAGATTGCGAATCGAATTCATGAGCGATCGACCCGCATCAGAACTCTTTAAAAACGGT
>JBOFTL010000887.1:0-3615 GCA_051652045.1 Microcoleus sp.
CTGTAAATTTACTAGCATATTTTTGGGGAATTTTAGCAACAACTTCGGATTTCATCGCTGCAAATTTATCAATCCAGCGATACCATCGAGCATCCCATTCAGCATAAATAACAGTGCGGTATTTTAATCTTTTACCAATAACAACTGTAAAAAATTGATCGCCTCCTAAAAACAACACAACTCCCTTGGGGTGCCAGTCCCAATTTTCAGCAGTTTTGCCGGATAATAAGAAGGGAAAAAAATGCTCCGGCCCTTGCACTCTGTCAACTTCTGGATAGGAAGATGCGATTTGTGCTTCTTTCCCGGTAGCGTGGGGACAGGGGGACAGGATCGCAGAGATGCGCGCCGCAGTGCCGTCATTTGCCAATTGCTGCCGCAAAGCTTGCACGGTGGGGCGCACCCAGGTTGCCAATTCTCCGGGGCCGTTGGAGAGGATTAAAATATCTACTGCCATGCGATTTAATATTTGAGAGGATGCAAGGGAGATTTTATGACAGATTTAATTAATGCAGTCAAGATGGGTGATGTTGCTGCTGTAGAAAGCGCGATCGAACAGCGAGTAGATGTCAATGCTAAAGATGATGAAGGTGCGACGGCTTTGACAGTGGCTGCTGAGGCTGGCAATGCTGAAATCGTGCAAAATTTGCTTGCTGCTGGGGCGGATGTTAACAGTCAGGATAATGACGGTTGGACGCCGTTAATGAGTGCTGCTGCTGCCGGACATAAAGATATTGTAGGACTTTTGCTGGAGGCTGGGGCGGATGTGAATGCTAAAACTAATTTTGGTTTGACTGCTTTGATGAGTGCTGCGGGTAGCGGGCGTGCGGAAGTTGTGGAATTTTTGATCGAGAAAGGGGCCGATATTAAAGCTAAGGATAATAATACTTGGACTGCGTTAATTTGGGCTTCTTCGGAAGGTCATAAAGATGCTGTTGAGGTGTTGAAATTAGCGCGCGATCGAGCTTAATTATTAAGTGCGATCGATTTGTAAGGTGCGCAGTGCGCACCCTACTTTTAAGCAACTATATACCAAACGGTTTGTAGTGAGGACTTTAGTCCTCATCATCAAAAAACTCAATTCCTCACTACAAGAGGTTAACTATTAGGTTAACAAAGTCATAGTGGCAGAGACGGCAGAAACTAGAAAAGGATTTCTCGCATTCAGATCGCGTTGCAAGTTGAAATTAGCTCCCCCCTGAATTCGGGCGAGTGTATCTCCCGATTTTTGGATAATTAAATCTGAACCTGATGGAAATATGTTAAGTTGAGTAATACTTTCCGCAAGTTGAATGTAATCCTTTCCTTTTTCAAAGTTGACAATCCTTGCCTCGCCGCTGCCGGTATAAAACGAGATCCGTTCGAGAAGGCTAGGTCGCATGTTGTAGAAAGCATCGCCCAGAATAAAGTAATCAGTGCCGGGAGTTCCTATCAGCGTATCGAATTCATTGGTGGCAATGAAAAAGCTCCTATTCGATTCATTGAATGTCAAAGTGTCATACTTATTCTTATTAAGGGGCGATCCAAAACCTATCGGGGCTGTGGCTAAAGCTACTTGCAGTCCGACGATTTCATTTGTTCCTGCGGTAAATCCCGTGACGATATCGTTGCCGTTAGTTCCGGTAAAAACTGCAGATCGATTTGCCTCGAATTGCCCGAATTTGAGATAGTGTTCTCGCCCGGTTTTTAAACCTCCGGCCTTCACAACTGCTGCTACATCTGGGTTGTCGTCTAGGTAACGCGGTTCCAAGAAACTTGTTCCGTACCTGCCTTCTTTAATCCCAAATTTGATAAAGTGTTGAAAGCCGGATTTAAAAGTTCCATTTTCTATGAATGGTGCGAGTTCCGGGAGGCGCTTTAAATAGAAAACTTCGTCGTAGTCGGGGGAGACGCGCGATCGACCTTCTTCATAACCAAATTTGATAAAGTGATCTAATCCGGTCGCAAAAGGCGCATTGGGATTGTTGGAATTGCGGACAAAAGGTGCAATATCTTGATTTTGAGCGAGATAAGCATCTTCGTCAAAATAGCGCGATATTTTTGTCAGACCTGCCGCTTGACCGAATTTTTCAAAGTGTTCTCGACCCGATTTGATAATGCCTGCATCGATCGCAGGTTTCAGCCAAGGATATTGAGAGAGATAGTATTTTTCGTCAAAAATGTCGTAGTTTGCCATGCTTTTTTGGTTCCAAATACACCTGATTTTCGAGCACCCGCGCGCAAATCATTCAATCGTAAGGTGCGCACTGCGCACCCTACAAATTACCTGATGACTATCCAATTAAGAATGTTCCGTCACCGTTAGATTTTTTAAAAGTCAAATTCAAACTAGCTCCTCCTTCAACTACGCCGATTACATCTCCAAAACGCTGGATTGACAAATTATTGCCAATGGGAATCAGATCGTAACTACTTAAAGAATTGCTGTCAACGCCTTGCAGTTGGATAAAATCGTTGCCGATGTCGAATCTCTCAATAGTAGCTTGACCGTTACCGGAATACAGTGTGAAGGAAGCCGTGCCGGTGGGAGTTCCCGCAACAGGAACAGAATATCCCAGTACGAAAGTATCTGAACTCAGGCTGCCAGTCAGGACATCGAATTCATTGATGCCGTAACTTTCGTAATAGCGATTTCCGTTGCGGATACCTACTTCTACTCCTATCAGTTCGGCATTACCCGGACCTCCCGAGATCGTATCATTGCCCGAGGTGCCGACAAAAGTTCCTAAACGCGGATCGATTTTCCAGTAATTCAAGTAGTGTTCCCGACCTGTTTTCAAGACTCCAGAGTTAATAAGTGGCACGATGTCGGGGTTTTTAATTAAGTATTCAGTTTCAAAAAATGAAGTGCCGAATCGACCTTCTTTTACACCAAATTTAATGAAATGCTGATAGCCATTTTTAAAAGTTCCGTTTTGAATAAACGGTTGCAAATCTCGGTTACTTGCCCTGTAAAATGCTTCGTCATAATAAACCGATACTCCCGTGCGTCCATCTTCGTAACCGTATTGGATAAAATGGTCTAACCCGGTCACAAACTGTCCATTTGGGTTAGTGGCGGTGCGGATAAATGGTGCAACATCTTGATTTAGAACGAGATAGGTATCTTCGTCAAAATAGCGCGATATTTTTGTCAGGCCGGCAGCTTGACCGAATTTTTCAAAGTGTTCTCGACCGGATTTAATGATGCCTGCATCGATCGCAGGTTTTAGCCACGGATATTGCGAGAGGTAGTATTGTTCGTCAAAAATGTCGTAATTCATAGTTGTTTTTGTGATAAAGTAAAGTGCGATCGCCAAAGGCGAGTTGTTGGTACGGACCAGGTGCGATCGCGCTTTTGTTTAACCTGCGATCGCACTCCCAGCAGCGATCGGGTAAATCCTGAATATCTTCAAGATTTCTACCCAATTAAAACTGTAAAAACGCTAGATGATGGTAATGCTGGTAATACATTCAAACTGAGATTTCCGCCACCTTCGATAACCGCGATCGTGTCAAGCGGAGGAGTTCCGGGAACAGCGAAGGGTGAAGCTTTGTTTTGGATAGCTAAATCTCGATTGTTGTTGATGGGCACTATCAAGTATCGATCTAAGAAAGTTGACGACAAATTATTTACTA
>JBOFTL010000888.1:0-3727 GCA_051652045.1 Microcoleus sp.
GTCGCCTTCAACACAGTATTGTCGCAAAAACCCGGTTTCTAAGATCCTAATTAATGGCTGTGGCTGTGCCCGTGCCCGTGAGAATGACCGTGAGAATGTCCGTGAGAATGTCCGTGAGAATGGCCGTGTTCCCCGTGAGAATTACCGTGTTCCCCATGAGAATGACTGTGTTCTCGATGCGCCGCCAAACTCGGATTCACCGCGATCGCACTTTCACTTAACAATGCTTCAATCTGCGGATTTGCCCACTCCGCCGCCATTTTTAGAAACTCTGGATTGTCGTTTACGCAAGGCAATTTCCGATAAGTAATTCCCTGACGCTGTTTCTGCAAACCCTCAATAATGTGGTCTACATCTAACAATGTTTCGTGATTTTCTGTCGCAAATCCGATCGGCATAAACACGATCGCAGTTGCACCTAAATCGATCAAATTCTTTGCAGCTAAAGTCGCATCCGGTTGCGTCCATTCAATCAGCGGCGTGTCGTGATTCAACCAACCTACCGAAATCAAAGGATAGCGGTGCATCAAACGTTCCCGCACTCGATCGTACAAAGCTTGACTTTCCACAATACCCGAAGTAAAGCCCTTGGCTTTGTGCGGACAACCGTGATTCATTAACACGATCCCGATCTGAGAAGGCAAATGCGCTACTGCTAAATCGTTCTTAATTTCTGCTTCTACCAAATCAGCCATTAGCTGGATGTAAGCAGGTTCATCGTAAAAAGAAGGAATGTAGCGCTGTCCTTTTACCCAATGTTCTTTGCCATCAAATGTTTTAGCTAAAGCATTGTTTACCTGTTCCACAGCAATCCCGCTAGTGAAAACAGAATCAACCACCAACAGCGGATAAATCAGAATTTTATCAAAGCCTTCAGCTTTAATTTGCGGAATTACTTGTTCAGGCAAAAATGGCGCGCAAAAGTTAAAAGCTTTAAAAACTTTTACTTTGTCACCCCATTTGTCCTGCAAATTCTTTTCAATTCCAGCGCGCTGCTGTTCAAAAATTGCATTGTGCGGCGACACGAATTGACCGTGTTGGTGACTCCATTCGTGCAAGTCAAAAATTGCTAAAATCTTCGCCAGCGGCGGATAAATCCAATTCGGTACTGGCGCAAACTTAGCCGTCAGTAAATTTAAAGCTTGTTCGTTGTAGTTGGCAAAATCATCGTAGCTTTCAACTTCGCCGTAACCCATCAGTAACACAGCTACGCGATCGCTGTTTTCAGATACACCTGATGTTTTGAAATCGATTTTTTCGGGAGAAGCAACCACTTTTTATTCCTCAATTGCAATGATTTTGAAAGCTGCATGAATCTCCTGAAATTATGGTGGAGTTTGCAGCGCGAGTTCTAGAGCATTAGTAGTTCTAGAGCATTAGTCCAATAGAATCAAACATTGGGTTCTGGCTCGTTTTTCTCCAGTTCGATCGAGTGTCCAAACAACCATTTTTCGTTGAGAATGATTCTACGGGACTGGCGCTCTAGGGCGTGTTTTTTGCCGCATTTATTTTAGATCCTCCTCGCATCCGCGCCACTTGACGCCACTTGACGCCACTTCCGACCTTTGGGGGGACCTGTCGATCGCAGTGGCTCCCTTTTTAAGGGGGGCTGGGGGGATCTCTAGGGCCAGAAAAGAAAACACGCTATAGAACCTACAGGGGTCCTCAAGCCCGGACGATCGGGAGTCTCCGATCTCACTTTGCAGGGGGGGATACCCTTCAAGATGACATCTGTGTATTATTTTAACATCCTATCCCCCCGGATAGTATACAATCGATCTGGGTAAGGTAAAGTTATGTTGCCAAGCGGATAAATTTTTTTTGAAGAAGGATGAGACTGGTGATTTGCCCCGGATTCCACGATCGACACCTGACTGACTGTTTCCTGGCGGGACTTTCAGAGGTTTGGAGGCGGGAAGCGGACGATCGCCCGTACAGGCAAATACTCGATCGCGCCTTAATTTTTCCCGCTCACCAAAATCCGCCTTACTCAGCTCTTGACATATTTAACTTTTTGTGCAATCAACAATCGCTTGTAGGGACAATCCCCCCGCGGCTGCCCCCTGGAGAAAGTCTAGTATTTGTCAGCTTTTCAGCGGGAGTAGTGGGGGCGATCGGGGCAGCTTGGATGTGGCAGCAAATCGGCGGCCGAGTCAGGGCATTTTTTGCCTTAGACGGCTGGGGAGTACCCTTGGGGGGCAATTTTAGCATACACAGGCTCAGCCACGATCGGTTCACGTACTGGAGTTCGGCACTTCTCGGCAGCGGCGGAGAGAGTTTTTATGCAGATCCCCCCGTCGGACATTTGGATTTGTGGACATCCCCCCACACTGCAACAGGCTGGCACAACAGCAAAACCGCCGAGGGCATCGAAACTGAAAAACCCGCCACCGCAGCAAATTTTATCGTCCATTTATTGAAACAATACGGAGTAAATTAATTGTTTAATTTTGGTTTAGTATCATCGGCGATCGCGCCTATCATCACCCTGTCGCGACTGCAAAATCCTCTACCTTCGAGTATAGAAAACAGCCGATCGCAGTGGCAGATCTTTGGCGCATCAGCATTCTTAGTTTCTGTTCCTGTTTTCGTGCAAGCACCTTTAGTTAGGCTGTATCCAGAAATTAGTTTGCTTTCAACAATTCCCTGGTTAGCGCTAAGTTTAATCTTGATTTTTCGCCCCAAAACGCAAGTTTGGGGAGATTTATTATTGGGATTTACGGGCAGTTGGCTGGCAGGTTCCATCTATTGGGGATGGATGAGATGGGAACCAATTTGGCACTTGCCTGTAGAATCAATTGGTTTGCCACTTGCTATTTGGTGTTTGCAGAAATCTTGGGGAAAAATTGGCAGTTATTTTTATTTGGGTTCGCTATTCGGTACTGCAATTACAGATGTATACTTTTATTTAACTGGATTGATGCCCTACTGGCGGCAGGTAATGCGGGCTGAACCGGAATTAGCAATGCCGATTTTTCAAAGTGCGATCGTCCGCATTGAAACACCTTGGGGAATAGTTTCGGCTTGGGTTTTAATCGCTGTGTTGCTAATAGTAGGTTTGTGGGGTTTGCGCGATCGGCAATTGCACTGGCGGGCTTTTAGCGGTGCTGTTTTGAGTACGCTTTTGGTGGATGGTTTGTTTTGGTTGGCAGCTTCTGCTGTTTGAGTTTTTTTACCGCAGATGCAGGCGGATGGACGCGGATGAACGCAGATTTTTTGATGTGTATTGAGTTAATTTGTGAGTTGTAATTTAAGCATTTGCTTCAGGAATAACGCATCGGCTTTATATGTAGTAGGGTGCGCACTGCGCACCGCAACCGCTACTAATAACGTGTCAAACTACTTGAGGTGTAAGTCCTGTGTTTGTTAATTTGATATAACTTACAGCACCATCGGGATTAGTTGGATTCGCAATTAATTGCTGATTTCGGCAATCTACAAGTAAATCTAATTTCTCCAAAACCACTTGACCGATCGACACCTCATCACCTGTTACCAAAGCATCCTCCGTAGTCCTGCGCCCCTCAATTTCAATCATGTTAAATTACCTAGCATCTTTTTCTATTTACATTATACAAATTTTGCTGTCGAGAGGCGATCGCCCCTAATTCATATCTAATTAATTCTAGTTTCACGATCGGGCAGAACCTGGGGAGGCAAATCCGGCGGCAGAACCCCGATCGTGAGTTACAATCTTAAAATATAAAAAATCTAAAATCTCAAATCT
>JBOFTL010000889.1:0-11659 GCA_051652045.1 Microcoleus sp.
ATTCAAGAGAACAAAGACGGGCCAGTTACCGCCGCCGATGTAGCTGTCAACTCTTACATATTGCAGGAATTGCAATCGGTTTTAGGAAACGCAGAATTTGGTTATCTCAGCGAAGAAACTTACAAAGCTTATTTAGCACAAAACGGTCAAGTTCCCTTACCTCAAGATTGGGTTTGGATTATCGACCCTTTAGATGGAACGCGGGATTTTATTGACAAGACAGGAGAATTTGCCGTACATATCGCTTTAGCATATCAGGGAAAACCTGTATTGGCAGTCGTTGCTTGGCCCGAACAGCAAAAGATTTATTACGCAATACAAAATGCCGGGTCTTTTTCGGAAACTAGAGGCGGTTCAGTTGTAAAATTGCAAGTTTCCCCGCGAGATATAGTGGCGGATTTATATATAGTAACCAGTCGCACTCATAGGGGCGATCGATTTAGAAAATTATTGCAAAAAATGTCCTGTCAAAATCAACTTGCTGTCGGCAGCATCGGCTGTAAAATTGCAACAATTGTCGAACAAAAATCTGATGTTTATATTGCACTTTCGGGCAAATCCGCGCCGAAAGATTGGGATTTAGCGGCACCGGAATTGATTTTGACGGAAGCGGGCGGCCGATTTACTCGTTTTGACGGTTCTGCTTTGGAATATAACCGGGGAGATGTCAGTCAGTGGGGGGGATTGTTGGCGAGTAACGGTTGCTGCCACGATGATTTATGTGCGGAGGCTGAGAGGATTTTAGCAGGGATAGATGGCAGTTTGCAGTAAGTACGATCGAACCTAACGATTTGAGATTTTGGATTTGAGATTTGAGATTGTGGATTTGGAATTTTGGATTTAAGATGCGATCGCTGATGGGATAATTAAGATTGTTTCTGAGGTAGTGGAATTATCACAAAGAAAATTCGATTATGCAGCGAGAAAGTCACGCACTAATTATTGGTGGTAGTTTAGCAGGATTGTTAGCAGCTAGAGTGTTAGCCTCTCGATTCGATCGAGTAACTGTTATCGAACGAGATTTTTTCCCGGAACAACCCTTACCCCGCCCCGGTATTCCTCAATCCCGACACCTTCACATCCTGTTAAATAAGGGAAAAATCATCCTCGAACAGTTGTTTCCCGGCTTGCAAAATGAACTCACAGCCGCTGGTGCTCCGGCGTTAGATCCGAAGTCATGTGCCTGGTTTAGTCCGGCAGGTTGGGCACCAAAATCTCTGCCGGATGACAGCGATTTAATTATGTTCAGTCGGGATTTACTCGATTGGATAATTCGTCGCAGGTTGGCTGAAAATACTAACATCAATTTTCAAGAAGGAGGGACAGTAACGGGATTGCTAGCAAATGCCGATCGCCCTGAAATTACTGGAGTATCAGTGCATTTTCGATCGCGCCAAAATTCCCATCAAATAAACGAAGAAGATTTGCAAGCAGATTTAGTAGTAGATGCTAGTGGCAAAGTTTCTCAAACCCCTAAATGGTTGCAAAAAATCGGCTATTTACCACCAGAAGAAACCGTTATTAATGCTTTTGTAGGCTATGCTACTGCTATCTATGAAAAGAGCGATCGACTTGGTGACAAATCGGCAGTATTTGTGACAGCCGCACCGCCCGATCGCACGCGCGGCGGTGGAATTTTTCCTATCGAAGGCAATCGCTGGCTGGTGACTCTCGGCGGGGGCGATCGGGATTATCCCCCAACAAATGAAACAGGTTTTGTAGAATTTGCCCGCACTCTCGTAACTCCAATAATTTATGATGCAATTAAAGACGCGAAACCGCTAACTTCTATTTATAGTTATCGAGGTACTGAAAACCGCTTGCACCACTACGATCGCCTTACCAAATACCCGGATAATTTGGTAATAGTCGGTCATGCAGTTTGCGCTTTTAACCCAGTTTACGGGCAGGGAATGACAGTTGCTGGATTGGATGCTTTAATGTTGGATGAATGCTTGCAAAAACAGCGATCGCGCTATCCAGAAGGCGATTTAACAGGCTTTGGGCGACAATTTCAAAAGAAACTTGCAAAATTGCATACCATCCCTTGGACGTTTGCTATCAGTCAGGATTCTCGCTATCGGGGAAGTACGGGTGCTAAACCGAGTTTGGCAACGCGGCTGATAATTGAGTACATGGAATTGGTGTTAAAAGCGTTGGTAAATGATGCTAAAGTTTGTCAGGCATTTTTGGAAGTTTTGCACATGATTGAGCCGCCGTCAATACTTTTTCATCCGAGGATTGCAGTCAAGGCAATTAAACAGTTGAGAGTTGAGAGTTGAGAGTTAATAGTCGATCGTTGAGCAAATATATCTGCGTTTATCTGCGTTTATCTGCATTTATCTGCGGTTGCAAGTTGATAGTTGATAGCGGTCATCAAGACGATCGTCCGAATTACAAATTACCAACCAACACGGATGACACGAATACACGGATAGGTTTTTCGTTACTCTCTACTGATTACCAATTACCAACAGCACGACACGGATGACACGGATACACGGATAGGTTTTTTGTTACTTTCTACCGATTACCGATTACCGATTACCGATTACCAATTACCAATTGCCGATGTTAATCAATTTATCCTTTTTAACACCCGAACCCACCGGAATTGGGACTTACGCAGCTAATATTTTTCCTCACCTGCAACACCTAGAACCGACATTACTTACTTCCCAAACAATTGAAAACTATCCTTGCTATCAAATACCAGACAATCTGACGCCCGATCGAGGAACCAAAGGACAAATTAACAGATTGCTGTGGACTCAATTTGAATTGCCCAAAATTTATAGAAACCTGAATTCAAACCTGATATTTTCCCCATTACCCGAAGCACCTTTATATTCCAAATGCCGCAGCGTTGTCACGGTTCACGATTTAATTCCCTTGCGATTTTTCAAAAAATTTTCGCGATTGACTGCATATTTTCGTTACTACATCCCGCAGGTTTTGAGCCAAGCAGAACACATTATTTGCGATTCCCAAGCCACCCTCGAAGATGCTGTCAGATTTTTCAGAGTTTCCGATAAAAAAATGACAGTAGTTCCACTAGCTTGCGATCGAAATAACTTCAGATTCCTCGATTTGCCACCTAAAAATTACTTTCTTTATACAGGAAGACACGATCCTTACAAAAACTTGGAAAGATTAATTGCAGCATTTGCAACTTTGCCCGATCGATCTAATTACGAATTGTGGCTGGCTGGACCTCCCAACGCTTACACGCCGCAGTTACAAACGCAAGTCGCAGAATTGGGATTGCAACCGTCAGTAAAATTTCTCGGTTACGTACCCTACACTCAATTACCAGTATTGATGAATCAAGCGATCGCCCTGGTATTTCCCACACTTTGGGAAGGCTTCGGATTGCCGATTTTAGAAGCAATGGCTTGCGGCACACCTGTCATTACTTCCAACATCTCATCCATGCCAGAAGTAGCCGGAAATGCAGCTTTATTAATCAATCCTTACAGTGTCGGAGAAATAGCTGAAGCCATGCAAACCGCAGCCACAAATGCTCAAGTGCGATCGAACCTAAAAACAGCAAGTTTAACCCAGGCCGATCGCTTTAGCTGGGAAAAAACAGGAATGGCAACTGCTAATATTTTACAGAAGTATCTTTAGTTATTATCGGGCATTGGTACGAGCATCACCCAAAACACCGGCAGGGGTTTAAACCCCTGCCTCATAGCTGAAGTCCTCTGA
The DNA here is from genome assembly GCA_051652045.1 of Microcoleus sp. Lineage (GTDB taxonomy): Bacteria > Cyanobacteriota > Cyanobacteriia > Cyanobacteriales > Microcoleaceae > Microcoleus. Next base: position 3,712 of record JBOFTL010000889.1, read on the forward strand.
AGAGGACTGATAGCCCGCTCAATTTCCCAATAAAAACTAATTTTATTGCGTTCGATCGAACACGCATGATACGATAAATTAATGAGCTTTCTGCAGTCCTCTTCAGAGGACTTTCGCTATGAGACAGGGGTTTAAACCCCTGTCAGACTGTGAGAAAGCGCGTAAATAATTGACACCAACTAATTTGTCAATCATCGAAATTTTAGCTACTACTTGAAGCTGTCCGATCGCCCCTCACCCCACAAAATTCCTCTTCCTTTCTCCCCTCTGCGGTTCAAAAAAAATTAACTCTCAAAACCGCACATACACATATGCCCCATTCCCAATCCAACCTGCTAATAAACCTCTCATTCCTCATATCGAAACCAACAGGCTTAACCATCTACGCCAAAAACCTATTTCCCCACCTCAAACACCTCAACCCCACCTTACTCGCCGCCGAGAAATTCCCCAACAGTAACTGCTACACAATCCCAGCCAACTTAACACCAGAACAAGGAATTAAAGGACACATCAACCGACTGTTGTGGACGCAAATTCAACTTCCCAAAATATACAAAAATCTCCGATCGGATTTGTTATTTTCCCCAATTCCCGAAGCACCATTATCTGCCGGATGCCGCTATATAGTTACAGTACACGATTTAATAGCCCTGCGATTTCCCCGCCGCTTCGATCCGCTAGCACTTTACCACCGCTACTACATTCCTCAAGTATTGCGACAAGCCCAACACGTCATCTGCGACTCAGAAGCAACTGCCAAAGATATTGCAGATTTTTGCAAAATTTCGCCCGATCGAATTTCGCCAATATTTCCCGGTTACGATGCGAATTTTTTCCGCTTTCTCGACTTGCCAACTAGCAATTATTTTCTGTACATCGGCCGCCACAATCCTTATAAAAACTTGCAGCGGATTGTTGCAGCATTTGCAGAATTGCCCGATAATTCTGAGTACGAATTGTGGATAGCCGGATCGGAAGATAAGCGTTACACGCCACTGCTAAAAACGCAAGTTCAAGAATTGGGATTAGTCGATCGCGTAAAATTTTTAAATTACCTGCCCCCAGCCCAATTGCCCGAAGTTATCAATCGGGCGATCGCCCTTGTCTTCCCCAGTCTGTGGGAAGGATTCGGCCTCCCCGTACTCGAAGCAATGGCCTGCGGTACTCCGGCGATTACCTCCAACATCTCCTCAATGCCGGAAGTTGCCGGCGACGCTGCGTTATTAGTCAATCCTTACAGTGTTGGGGAAATTGCCGGGGCTATGGGTGCGATCGCCCGTGACAGCAAACTGCGATCGCACTTGCGGGCGATGGGCTTAGCCAGGACAAAACAATTTAGCTGGGAAAAAACAGGCCGAGAAACCGCAGCTATTCTCGATCGATATATTTGAAGGAAGAAGGAAGAAGGAAGAAGGAAGAGGGAAGAAGGAAGAGGGAAGGAGGAAGAAAACAGAGAAAATATTTTCCTCACTCTCCCACTCTCCCACTCTCCCCCTCCCGATCGAGTCCGTTACTTATTGATGCCCAACTGATCGCCACGCTTGTACTGCTGATAGGCAGCAAAAAACAGCCCCGAGAGGGTAACAAAGATCAGACCCAAAACAATGCCGGACAGCAGCGGTTCTACCATGAGAGCTCCTTATCGTTAAGATTTAACAACCAATTTTTAATTTTACCAGCACTTACACGGCTACACAGGGGCACAAGTGCGCTGAATCATTCCCAAAGCTTGATCTCCCCGCTGCGAACGATTAAGCTATGTTATGAGAAATAAATTTTCTTGTAGATACTTTTTTAAATAGAACTCCTTTGAATAACCAACTTGCCAAAAATGAAAATAAACTCCCGATCGAGCGGCTTGCCCTATGTGCCCTAGCAGCGTTGCTCGCGATCGTGCTAGCGAGTTTAGCGATTCACCTGTTGCCAGCCCCCGATCCCTATATCAGCAATGTGTTGTCCCTGACGGGCGATCCAATTCAAGGTTCCGCCATCTTTCAAATGAACTGTGCGGGTTGTCACATATCTGTTACAGACACTCAAGTCGGGCCCAGTTTGTGTAAAGTGTCGCAGCACAAATCCCAAATCGATCTGATCCGACAAGTAACTAGCGGGCGAACTCCACCCATGCCCCAATTTCAGCCGAGTCCCCAAGAAATGGCTGACTTGCTTAGTTATTTAAAACATTTGTAGTATTGGGATTGGTAGTAGAGTCTCACTACAAAGCTGAGAAGACGGGAAGAAGCGACCTATTTCAAAGTATGTATGCCCAAACTTTTCGGCTTTGTATTTCAACATGGTGAGGAACATTCCCCATCCTTGGTCATTAATAGCTTTCCCATAGAGTTTTTCCCACAGAGCAATCGGTGTATTAACCGATAAGCGATCGAAGGCAGCCCAAGAGCGTGCGATCTTTAATTGAGTTAAGTCCAAAAATCTTTACAATTTGCGACGGTGACTTTCAGTGTTTTTGAGATCGGCTAGCTTGTAATAATTAGGCTGCCTATTTTGTTCGATCTCGAGGAAATTTTCCATTTTTCCTCAAACAACCACGCTCTCCCATTTATTTAACCTGTCTGCTACCTTGAAAGTCCTTGGCAAAAAGACCCCTAAAGTTAAAATATATCCAAGCTGCTAGCAAAGCGGTGTCGTATAAAAACTGAATTGTTATGACAGATGAACCGATCGCATTGATAATGGAAGCCCTCCGGGCAATGGGACACAACATCGGCTGGATGTCTTGGAATTTATTTTTAGGCTTAATACCACTAGCTTTAAGTTTTGTACTCTTCCGCAAACCCCGATCGCGCTGGTTGCTTTGGGGTACGGGCTTTCTCCTCGGCGCTACTTTTTTGCCCAGTATGCGAGTATTTTTCTACTTTCTGAAGCACATCGCGCAAGATTTGGGCAAAACTTACGTTTTGGGGGCGATCGCGATTACACTGGCGCTAATGGCTGTGGACATCTGGGTATTGCGGCAGCGCGGAGTTCGTTCCCTCCGCTGGTGGGGCGGTTTTTTGGCGTTTATCGCCTTTTTGCCGAATGCCCCTTACGTTTTAACTGATATCATTCACTTAATCGAGCAAATTCAGCAAGGATACTCGGTGTGGACTGTAACTCTGGCTTTGATCCCGCAATATCTGGCATTTATGCTAGCCGGATTTGGAGCTTACGTGCTAGGGGTGATGAATTTAGGTTACTATTTGAAACAACAGGGTTGGAGCAAGTTTATCCTGGTAACAGAGATAATTATTCACGGACTGACAGCGATCGGCATTTATTTAGGGAGATTTATTCGCTTCAATAGTTGGGATATCATTACCAATCCCGATGAGTTGGTGAATTCTGTAATGAACGATTTGGTGGGCAAACGTCCGGTTCTAGTAATGGTTGTAACTGTTGCGGTAATTGCCTGTTTGTATTGGGTAATGAAACAAATTATTTTGGCACTCAACCGACGGTTTTACAGAGAATCGCTGTCGGAGTCGATCGACAACAGCACCACTACTTCCGAGTCCATCGATTTGAGATTTTAGCTTTGAGAGGAAAGAGGCGACTCCAAGGATTGAACTGGGGCCTGTTTTCTAACTTCTCATTGAGATTGTAAATCTCCGAATCCGATTTCACTAAGCAGCACTACAGTTAGTAGATATTTTTTATCGATTGAACTCTATTCGATCGGTCATATTTGTAGCTGCATTTTGTGAAATCGGTATTCGCTTACGAATAAATTGCTGCGATCGCTGTTGGGAACACTGGATGTGTTATAAAAACCGAAGTAGTTTTGTAAACAGCAAAGATGAATGGATTTAACCGTCAGTTATGGCAGCGGTTTCTGGCGATCGCGCAGCCTTATTTCTATCCTTTAGCATCGGGAAGCAGTAAAGTATTTCTGGGATTAGTAGCGCTGCTAGTTGTGTTTCTGTTCGCTGCAATGTTTGTAACTGTCAGCGTGGTGTGTCTGCTAGGTCAAGCTATTTTCCCAGAGTCGGTCAACAGTATTGCTGGTGGATTAGTGAGTTTGCTGCAAGGAATTATTAATTCCCCAGCAATCATCATTATTGTATTGATGCTAATTATTCCGTTCGGTGCTTTTGTCTTCTGCAAAAGCCGCTTAATTTCCCACTGGCAGGCGTGGGCATTCTTGGCTTTGTTGCTATTTTTGTCCCTATCAGTCAGCGGGATGAATGTCATAATTAGTTACGTCGGCAACTTTTTCAATACAGCACTGGCTAAAAAAGACGAACTTAATTATTGGAAGTATCTTTTTGTCTACGCTGGAGTCTTTGTAGTCGGCACTCCTATTGTCGTAATTTACCGCTACATTCAAGATAAATTGGGACTCTATTGGCGGGAATGGATGACAAATCAGTTCCTCAACAGGTATTTTCAAAATCGAGCTTATTACGAAATCAACTCCCACAAAGAAATCGACAACCCCGACCAGCGGATTTCTGAAGATATCAAATCGTTTACCCGGACAAGTTTAGCATTTATGCTGATTATCTTGGGTGCAATACTTGATATTGTATCCTTCACGGGCATCCTGTGGTCAATATCGAAGGAACTTTCAATTTTTCTGATTGTCTATGCTATTTTAGGGACGACCGCCACTTTGATTTTCGGTCAAAAATTAATTCCGCTGAATTTCCAGCAACTGAAAAAAGAAGCTAATTTCCGTTACGGACTCGTACACATTCGCGACAATGCGGAATCTATTGGTTTTTATCGAGGGGAAGAGCGAGAATCAATCCAAATCAAGCAGCGGTTTGCAGAAGCAGTCAGCAATTTTAATTTGCTGATTGGCTGGCAAAGAAACTTGAGTTATTTCACAACAGGATACGGATATGCTGTGGTGATTATTCCATCTTTGTTTCTGGCTCCCGCTTATTTTAGTGGTAAAATCCAGTTTGGAGATATCACTCAAGCCGGTTTTGCTTTCCGTCAGGTTTTGGAGGCTTTTTCGGTAGTTGTCGATCGCATTGAATCCTTGAGCGCTTTTGCTGCTAGCATCAATCGTTTAACTGTGTTTACAGATACTTTGGAGGCAGAAAGGGCTGTATCTCGTCCAGAAAGAACGGCAATTGATGTAGTAGTTGATTCGCAGTTAGCACTGCAACGAATTACTTTAGAAACTCCCAAACATCAGAAGACTTTGGTTCGGGATTTGTCGGTAGCAGTACCGCCGGGAGAAGGATTGTTAATTGTCGGTCAAAGCGGTACCGGCAAGAGTTCTTTACTGCGGGCAATTGCAGGTTTGTGGGATGCGGGAACCGGGCGTTTAGTCCGTCCGGAATTAGGGGAAATGCTGTTTTTACCGCAGCGTCCTTATATGATTTTAGGTAGCTTGCGATCGCAGTTACTTTACCCCAATATTAGCAGCGATGTTGAGGAGTCAGAATTGCGCCGCGTTTTGGCATCAGTCAACTTAGCAGATTTGCCTGATAGATTGGGCGGTTTTGATGCGGAGTTAGATTGGGCCGAGATTTTGTCGTTGGGAGAACAGCAGCGGTTGGCTTTTGCTAGATTATTGCTGACTCAACCGCGATACGCTATTTTGGATGAGGCTACCAGTGCTTTGGATTTGAAGAACGAACAGCATTTGTACGAACAGTTGCAAGCCACTCAAACTACTTTTGTTAGTGTCGGACACCGCTTGAGTTTGTTAAAATACCACCAGCAAGTTTTGGAACTTTTGGGCGATTCAAATTGGCGGTTGCTTTCGGCCGAAGAATATCGCGAAACTGCGGAAGTGTTTGGTTGATTAATGAAATTGTAGGGTATGTCAGTTGATTTGAGATTTGCGATCGAGGATTGGTAATTGTTTCGCGATCTCAGAAAAGCGTTAATTTCATACAATCGCCAATCTAAAATTTCAAATCTAAATCTAAAATGGTATGGTGCGTCAGTATTTGATATAGTTAAGCAAGATCGAGATTGTACCGAGACGCACCCTACCTTACTCAAGAACAGCTCGCAACAAACACAGTCATCATTTACAGTCATCATTTACAGTCATCAGTAATCTCATCAAATCGCAAATTTCATCAATCGCAAATTTTCCCAAATCGCAAATTTCATCAATCGCAAGTTGTTCAAAATCGGAAATATCCCAAATCGCCAATGCCAACTTCATACAGTAGCCAATCGCCAATCTAAAATCTAAAATCGCATGATACACTACCAATCCCAGCAGCGACGCCAGAAAAAAGGTGTTCGCAAACAAATCAAAAATGCTGTTCTTTGCTGTGTCATACTGATAATAATTTTCGGCATCAGTACGGGCAGCTTTGCCACAATTGCCCAGAACAGATCGACAGAAGGAGTCAACGGTTCCGAAATGAGAAAAATTCTCGATCGGGGCAACTTGACCGAAGCCGTAAACAGAATTGAAGCAAACTGGGAAGAAGACTATCAAAAATACTTTGCCGAAGACTTTGCCGCACCGCTACAAAAAGCTGACCAAATAGCAAAAACCCTATCGCGTCTCGCAACTCAAACCAAGAAAAAACCAGCTTTAATTTACGCCATTCCGCGTAGCGATCGACTAGAATTAATCTTAATCTTGCCCGATCGACCGCCAATTCTCCACGGCGTTCCTGAAGCCCAAAGAACCAACTTATTGCGTGAAGTTAACGAGTTGAACGGGGAAATTACCAATCTTAGAAAACTCAATAGTAACAGCTATTTAGCACCCGCACAAAAACTATATCAATGGATAATCGCTCCCCTAGAAGCAGAGTTGAAAACAGCCAAAATTGAAACTTTATTGTTTTGCGTCGGTGAAGGTTTGCGAACTGTACCGCTAGCAGCATTGCACGACGGACAGAAATTTTTAGCTCAAAAATACAGCTTATCTCGCATTCCCGCTTTCAAACTAATAGACATTAAATATTCCAGCCTCAGAAACGCCAGAGTTTTAGCAATGGGGGCCGCAAATTTCTCAGAAGCAGCTAATAAGGAACCGCTACCAGCAGTACCCTTAGAATTAAGTGCGATCGCCCGACAATGGCCGAGTCAATCTTTTCTCGATCGAGACTTTACGATCGTTAATTTGCAATCGCAGATGCTGCAACAAACATACAACATCATCCACCTCGCCACCCATGCAGAATTCCGTCCCGGCACACCAGATAACTCATACATTCAGTTTTGGGACACCCAACTCAGCCTCAAGGATATGAGAGATTTGAAATGGAAAAATTCATCCCGCACACCCCCCGAATTGTTAGTATTGAGTGCTTGCAGAACCGCATTAGGAGATAAAGAAGCCGAACTCGGATTTGGCGGTTTAGCATTACAATCGGGAGCAAAATCAGCCCTCGCCAGCCTGTGGTACGTCAGCGATGCCGGCACTCTCGCACTGATGTCTGAGTTTTACCAACAATTGAGAACTGGCGGATCTAAAGACGCGCCAATAATTAAATCCGAAGCTTTGCGACAAGCGCAAATAAGTGCGATCGAAGGTAAACTAAATATTGAAAACGATCGACTGCGAGGCTCTAAAAGCGATATTCTATTGCCTCCCGACATTCCCAAACTCGGTACCAAAAACCTATCGCATCCATATTATTGGGCGGCTTTTAGCATCATCGGCAGTCCTTGGTAAGAAGATAGTTGAGAGTTGAGAGTTGTAGTGCGAGCGTCGGGAGCTCGCTCGCGATTGATAGTTGGTAGGGGCGGTGCCCCCGTGCCCGCCCGAAGGAGTTGATAGTTGTAGTGCGAGCGTCAGGAGCTCGCGATCGATTGATAGTTGATAGTTGATAGTTGATAGTTGATAGTTGACAATTGACAATTACCAATTACCGCCTGCCAACCAACAATTCCCAATTCCTAATTCCCAATTCCCAATTCCCAATTCCCAATTCCCAATTCCCAATTCCCAATTCCCAATTCCCAATTCCCAATTCCCAATTCCCAATGAAAACTATTTAACCATCCATTGACA
>JBOFTL010000890.1:0-2362 GCA_051652045.1 Microcoleus sp.
CCCGTTCCTACTAATTTTAACATCACAAAAGGTCGAATGCGAGCGCGATCCACAGCCTGTTTTAGTGCAGGCAAATTAGTTGATAGTTCGTCAATTGGTAATTTGGGCAACCGCGCCTCTGTTTGCAGTTTTTTTACCAACAGCGGATCTAGCGGAACTACAGATTTAAATTTCAACTCCGGTAAAGTTCCGTGTGCTAAGCGGATGTAATGTTCGTCTAATAAAATAGCAAAAGATTGCGGACCGGCTAAACCAGTTTGTCGGACGATCGATCGTTCCAAAACAGTAGCATTGTAACAGAATCGCAAAACCCCCACCACAACTCCTCGGTTGTTGCGAACCGGACTGCTAAAATAGATGGTAGTTAAATGAGAAGATTTGGCGGAAATCTTCAAGCTGGAAACATAGGGCAAGCCCGTTTTTAAAGGCTGTTGAAAGTAATCGTGACTCGATTCATCCGTACCGATATCCTGCGTATAGGTATCTAATATATTTTGCCCTTTGATGTCTAAAAGTGCGTAGGAAAAAATATTCACTGTATCTCGGCGACTCAAGCTTCGCAAACTATCTCTCGCTAATTTTTCTTCAGCACTTGTCGCTCTTTTTTTGGGTGGCAAATCTAAGTATTTTGCCAGTCCCGGTAAAATGCTTTCCACCCGCACATTGTTGAGGTTGAAAGTGAGAAAAGTATCGATACTCAAAGCTGTTTGAGATGCGATCGCCAACAAAGATTGTTGGGCATTTTTTGTTAAAATTTGTTGAGTATTGTATCTGTCGATCGCCGCCAGTAACATCAGCGGAATCAGGGCTACTATTAAAAAAGAGACGAGCAATTTTTTGCGTAAAGTATAGAAATTGGGGAGTTGCATACTCAAATCGATTTTTGATTTTAAATTGTAGATTGACCAAATTCCCAGTGATTTTAGATTTGAGATTGACCAACTCCCAAAAGATTGAAATTTTAAATTTTGGATTTGAGATTTAAGATTTAATATTTTAAATGGGAAATTGTGTATTTGAACTTGGGAATTGTGTATTTGAAATTTGAGATTTAAAAATTTTAGGTTTGAGATTTGAGAAATGATGGATCGAGCAATCGATCGATATCTGGCGCGCGGGTTACACCTCCACTGCGGACAAAGAAATCAGCGTACAATCGAGCGGTATAGTAAATCGACTTGGTGTCAGTACCGGGAGTAAAAGCTTTAACATTATCGCTCACACTAAATAAGTTTACCCCTTTGAGAGAAACGGTATCCGAGTCTACATTTAGGGATTTAGCAATAATAGCATTTCCTTCAGCAGGATAGACCTTCCAGTATTCTACCGCTTGAAACCAGGCCCGGACAAAAGCTTTAATATCATCAGGTCGATCGCGCAACACCGAGTTTTGAAATGCTACTACGTCGGGAATCAGCCCCGGTGTTTGGGCGCTAGAAAACAGCACTCGCGCCCCGGCTTTCACCGCTTCAGACACGTAAGGTTCCCAAGTTTGTCCCGCTTGAATTTCTCCTTTTTTTAATCGCGCCGGCACTTGCTCTCCATCCATATTGACAAGAGTGACATCTTCAGAAGTAAGGTTAGCAGTTTCTAGCATTTTGACACCAAACAATTCGCCAAATCCGCCAATTCCCGTTCCCAATGCTTTGCCTTTTAAATCTTGGATTTTACCAATGGAGGGTGAAGCAACTACAGCATCAGCCCCTGCAGATTCGTCGCTGGCGAAGATAATCCGCAAATCGGGATTTTTGCTGCTGACGATGACAATGCTACCCAATGCTAAAGTAGCTCCGTCGTATTTACCTGCACCCACATCTGCCATTTGCAATTGAGTGTCTTCTACATAAAAAATTTCTACTTCTACTCCTTGTTGGGCAAAAAATCCTTTTTCTTTAGCAATGACTATCGGTAAGAATCCCGGCCAGGGGTTGTAGGTAACTTTGAGAGGAATTTTTTCTATTTTGGCTGGCAATATGATGTTGCAAGCTGTGACAATTAGTGATAAAACTAATAGAACAGTAGCTCTAAGTAAATTTAAAAATTTCACGTTCATTTCCACTAGCAAGTTAGATCGTTTGCAAAAAATCACTGAGATTTTTTTGAGAGTGGGAGATTTCCCGAACGCGAGCGAGGCGCTCGCACTCAAATAATACAGCAAATTGCAGGTTGATGAAGTACACTCATTTATCGGATAATCCCCCAAGGAAACGGCACTGCCGCGTCCCTACCTAAGATCTTTTTGTACCTCACCTACATGAAAATTTCTGTAACTGATATCGTGTTACCAATTCCCAATTCCCAATTCCCAATTCCCAATTCCCAATTCCCCATTACCAATTACCAATTCCCACTTCCCAATTCC
>JBOFTL010000891.1:0-6511 GCA_051652045.1 Microcoleus sp.
AGAGAACTAGCTACGCATTCTCTGGTAGGTCTTTAACTCTTGCCTTAAACGTAGTGATTTTATACACTTAGACTGGTCAACTAGGCTCTTTCAAGCCCCCACTATATCGGTACTCCGATTAGTGGTGGGTGGTTGACACTTGGTGGAAAACTCACTACTCTAGTATACTGTAACAGACAGAGGATCTGGGCATGGTTTGTAAATTAAAGCTGTCCTAAAAGGACAGGGTTGAAAACCCAGTTTTCTGATAAACCATGCTCCAGACAGAATCTTATCTCAAAAACAGCGAATGAAAGAACTTGACGAGAAAAAAACGATCGAACTGCTGAGCACCATTATGGAATGGGAACTTGCAGGCGTTGTGCGCTACACTCATTACGCACTAATGGTGACAGGACCTAACCGAATTCCCATCGTACAGTTTTTTCAGGCTCAAGCAAGTGAATCCTTGCTGCACGCTCAACAAGCAGGAGAAATTCTCACAGGCTTAGAAGGGCATCCTACTCAAAAAATTGCTCCGATTGAAGAAACCTACAAGCACTCAGTAAAAGACCTTTTGGAAGAAAGTCTCAACCACGAGAAAAAAGCTCTGAAAAAATATAAAGCTTTGCTAGAAGTCGTGGAAGATTCGAGCGTTTATTTGGAAGAATACGCCCGCACCATGATCGGTCAAGAGGAAATCCATCAAGTAGAATTGAAAAAAATGCTCCGGGATTTTAGCTGATTTCGTATGCAATCGCGTTCGATCGAATGACAGCAATTAAGATTAGTTCGCAGTCTGTAAGGTGCGCACTGTGCACCTTACTATTTCACAGTCTGTAGGGTGCGCACTGCGCACCGTATCGGTTGAAACCGCAACCAAGAATGGACTAAAGTCCATACTACGAACCTTTTTTGTTATGGTAATCGATCGTCGGACACGATATGACCGCCTGGAAATGCTCGATCGCGAATAAGTGTTAGATTGCTGTTAAATTTCTATATAAACTCCCACACTTTCTAAAGCCATTTTATTCACCGCACACAAAGCATAAATTCCGCTATTTACAGCTACTTCAGTTGTCGCTGCATTGAGTATTTTAATCAGTTTCCAATTACTGTCAATTTTTTGATACAGCGTCCACGAACGGATGCTAAGATCTGTAGAATTGTCCCAGTTTAAAACAGTGCTATTTCCCACTTTTTTGACTGCTAATCCTGCGGGGCGAGATGGCACTGTTCCCTGTTGCCAAGGCATGGCTGGAACGAGGGCGGGTTGTGCGTAGGTACTCGATTTGAAGTTATCGTAAATTTGCTGGCGATTGTCGCTAAAGGATTTCATGCTGAAGAAAACATTACCTAAAGCTAATCTTTCATTCGAGTTGCGAGTGATGGCAATTTGTTGGTTAATTTCATCTACCGTCCACTTATTGCCGTCAAGTCGCCCGAGATTGTTTCCGGGATAAATATGTTTTTGTTTGGGATTGTTATCCAACCACCAATTTAACAGCATCGGGTAGCTTTGGGCTGTTTGATCGATCCGCCAGTAAAGTTGCGGAGTTAGATAATCTACCCAACCGGATTCTAACCATTTTTTAGAATCTGCATATAATGCTTCATAAGCATCTAAACCGCGACTCCCTGGAGGTTGTCCGGGACGATAAATGCCGAAGGGACTGATACCGAATTTAACGTTGGGTTTGGCCGATCGAATTCCTCGTGCTAGTCTTTGAATTAAGCTGTTGACATTTTCCCGACGCCAATCTCCCAAACTGAGTTTACCTCCGTTCGATCGATAGTTATTATATGTTTTACTATCGGGAAAATCTTTGCCGTCAATGGGATAAGGATAGAAGTAATCGTCGAAGTGAATGCCATCTATATCGTAGCGCTTTACTACGTCTAAAATTACGTTGTAAGTCTTATCTTGAACTAAAGTAATTCCGGGGTCCATCCACATTTCGTCACCCCAAGGATAAACGCATTCGGGATTGCTAACGGAGAGGTGGGGACTGACATTTGCGGGAGTTTTGCTGGAAACTTTCGCCCGGTAAGGGTTAAACCATGCGTGCACTTCGATGTTGCGTTTGTGGCTTTCAGAAATGATAAATATTAAAGGGTCATAATAAGGTTGCGGAGGTTTTCCCGGACTTCCTGTCAGCCAAAAACTCCAAGGTTCTAATTGTGATGGGTAAAGTGCATCACCGGCAGGTCTGACTTGCACGATAATTGCATTGAAATTCATCTCTGCGAGTCTGTCAACTATTTTGATAAATTCGGCTTTTTGCTGTTCTGCTAATAGTTTGTTACTGAAAGGCCAATCGATATTCCAAACTGATGTCAGCCAAACTCCGCGAAATTCTCGGCGGTGGCTGACGTTAACTGTCGGTCGCGGAACTTTACTGAGAACTATAATGTATTGAGAATAGATTGACGGTGCTTTTTTGAGATATACTAATGCTTGGTAAACCCATGCTGCTATGTCAGCGCGCGTGGCATTTCCGGCAGGATTTAATAAGTTTAAATTCGGGTAATTGGCAACTATTTCGGATTGGGTTGCGATCGCGATCGCGTTTTTGGCATAGCCGGGAATTTCGGTGCTGTCTTGATAAATATTTGCTAAATTAATCGTGACTGCAGGTGCGGCATTTATCGCAAAAATGCCACTGATTAAGGCAACTAAAGCTTCCGCCCTGGTAATGCTACTTTCTGGTTTAAATATGTTGTTGGGATAGCCGGAAATAAACTTCAGGCTAAAGGCTTTTTGAATCGCAGCAGCGGCCCAGTGGCTAGCAGGAACGTCGGCAAATGGAACGTAGTTTCGCAAGTTTTGTCCGGGAAATGCTTTGCTGACAATGGTAGCAAATTGAGCGCGAGTGAGATTGCTATTGGGGCGAAAAGTGCGATCGGGAAATCCGCTGATAATTCCGCGCCCGACTAAGCCTTCAATGAATTGTTTTGCCCAATGGTTTTGAATGTCGGAAAATTGGATGTTACTGAAAGTCATAGTTGAAGAGTTGAGAGTTGATAGTTGAGAGTTGATAGTCGATCTATTGAGAGTTTAGAGTTGAGAGTTGTCATCAGTCAGAAGGAAGAAGGAAGATGTAATAATAGCAATGGTTGCAGCGATCGAAAGTGTTTTAATCATTTTAGCTGTTGCTATATGATAATTGCAATCGACACTACCAGCGTTAAATTTTTGAAGGACGCCTGCGATTTATACCTTGAACCCTAATAATTAGTGAGGGAGTATCTTAGTAGAAACCTGGTTGTTTACAACAAGACTGCAAAGCAGTTTTTAACTCTGTAACAACCCGGTTTCTTTTGACTGACGATCGGTCTTCAATTGTCAATTGTCAACTATCAACTGTCAACTGTCAACTGTCAACTGTCAACTAACTATAATAATCCTACATTTTCGTACAACAGGCGAATCGTATTGATGATTTTTTGTCCGTATTGAGGATCGGCATTCCAGCGTCCGACAAGTTCATTCACGGTGGGGGCGACTCCACGTTTGACAAACTTCAACCGGACGTTTTCTTTAACTAAAGGTTGGTTGATTGGTTCCGTACTTGCATAGGCTTTGAGATGTTGAATTTGCGCGCGAACTCCGGTACGCGCATCGGGAAATATCAGGCCGGAAGTTGTCGTGCTAACTACTCCCATATCAGCAAAGTTAAATTGTTCTGGTTTGACTGCACCGCCAAAGCTGAGAAAATTTGTTTCCAAACACATTTGACAAAAAGCTACATCGTGATTGACGCCTTCGGCAGCAGCTTCTTGCACGTAAATTAGAGGTAAATTGGGAAATTTGGTAATTGCTTGGCTGTTATTTTTTGTCAGAAAAGCTGTCAGTTGTTGGGCGGTAATTTGACCTTTACCCATGATTTTTGCAATTCCTGCAAGGATGTCGCGGCGCGATCGCAAAGAAACAGATGTTGTTGACTGATCCCATGCTACGGCAATGTCGCGATCGCGCAAATCGATCGCCCTGACAAATACGACTCCTTTATAGGTGATTTTCCGATCGACCGCAGCGGGTTCGATATCTAAAACATCAAGAACTTCAGAAGGTACGAAGGCATTTCCATTTACCAAAATACCTTTGTCTTCGTACTGCGCGCCGTTAATTCTAATATTAATTAGCGGATAATTCACGGGCTGCGGGGTCGGTGTCGGTGTCGGTGCGGGTGTTGGTGCTGGCGTAGGAGTAGGTTTTGGGGTGGGTGTTGGTGTGGGACTTGGCAAAGGTTTTAAAGTAGTATTTTTTAACCAAGCTTCGAGTCCGTCAGCTAATCCGAGCGCGATATCGCGGCGGCGCGTTTGCAAGATTTTTACATCGTCGGGACTTGTTAAAAAACCGAGTTCTATTAATAGCGAAGGAATTGCCACGCGACGGCAAAATGCGAGGCTACCTACACCAGCTTCAGTATCAGCTTTGACGCCGCGACTCGGCATTTCTGGAATCCGTCGCAAATAGCCATTTAAAATTAATTGACCATCTGCTTTTCGCGTGGGGTTGCTACCAATATAAAACATACTAGCCCCTCGGACTTTGGGATTGGAAAAAGCGTCGGCGTGCATTTCTATAGCTACATCTCCAGCTTGACAGCGATCGTTGATCCAAGCGATAGTTTGCACTAAACTCAAAGTATCTGGAACCGAAAAGACAGTAAGGCTGCGTCCCCGCAATTCAGGTACTAATAAATCGCGAATCAGAATCAATTCTTGAGCTTCTGTCGTGCCAAAAGCCACCGCCCCGACATCGCGCAAGTTACCTTCAAATCCGCCATGTCCGGCTGAAACAAAAATAGCGCCCATTTAATCCAACCTCCACCTTGCTGTTATTCAGCGTATCTGCTGTTGAGTTTCGGGTTTTATTTTACAGCAAAGGTGGTATTTTATTGAGCATGACAAATTTGCAGTGACGCTGTTGCATTCGATCGAACCGAGTCAGCACCAGCGAAGCACATTCGAGTACGACCTTGACTCGGGTTTATTTAACCTGTTTGCTTCGTTTTTGACTGTTGGCAAACCCGCCCCTATAGGCTATTGATAATTGTGCAATATTTTAGTTATATTTTACTGTCAACTATCAACTATCAACTATCAACTCTCCAACGAATCCCGCCGAATAGAATTCCGATGCTCCACGAACAAAGTCCGCCTGCGCGGACTAAGATGTTATTCTAAATTTAGAAGCTGTTGCAGAGAATTCCGATACTTCACAAACAACAACCCGCCTAGCTAGACTTAAGCAACAGTTACTTTATCTTTGCTCTCTCTCTGTGCTCTCTGTGCTCTCTGCGGTAAAAAAAATAAATCTAGTAGTTAGCAAATCAAATAAAATCATCATATAATCGACTATTATATTACAAACAAACCGGAAAAAATGTCATGAAAGCAGTTGTGTTCGATCGCTACGGTTCCGCCCAAGAATTGCAGTACCGAGAAATAGCAAAGCCGATTGCCAAAGCTAACGAATTGCTAGTGCGAGTTTGCGCCAGCAGCATCAATCCCGTAGACTGGAAAATTCGCCAAGGACACCTGCAATTGCTGTCAGGATTTAACTTTCCTAAAATAGTCGGTTCGGACATCTCGGGAGTTGTGGTAGAAGTAGGTGCGGCAGTCACCAAATTTCAACCGGGAGATGAGATTTATACCTTTTTAAATCCCGTGACGGGAGGTGCTTGTGCCGAATACGCTGCCGTACCCGAATCTGCTGCTGCTATTAAACCGCAAAACATTACTCACGCGCAAGCAGCAACAATTCCGATCGCGGGTTTAACTGCTTTACAAGCACTCAGAGATTTGGGTCAAATGCGATCGGGAAGTAAGGTATTAATTAACGGTGCTTCCGGTGGAGTGGGAACTTTTGCCGTGCAAATTGCTAAAGCGATGAATGCGGAAGTTACTGGAGTTTGCAGCGCTAAAAATGCAGAATCTGTAAGTAATTTGGGAGCCGATGTTGTTTTAGATTACGCTCAAAATGACTTTACAAAACAAACGGAAACCTACGATATAATATTGGATGCTGTGAGTTCCAAAACATTCCCTGAATGCGAAACAGTATTGCGTGATGAGGGAGTTTATATTGCAACTTTGCCCAATTTCAACGATATGTTACCGTTACTTACAAGCTGGTTCTTACCTGGAAAAAAAGCTAAATTAGTTTTAGCTAATCCCGACAGCAGCGATTTAGGCACTTTGCGGGACTTAATCGAAACAGGTAAAGTGCAGCCAATTATCGATCGCACTTACAATTTAGCAGAAGTAGCTGCCGCCCACGAATACAGCGAGATAGGGCGAGCCGTGGGAAAAATTGCGATCGAAATTGATAGTTGAAGGAAGAAGGAAGAGGGAAGAAGGAAGAAGGAAGAAGGAAGAGGGAAGAAGGAAGAAGGAAGAAGGAAGAGGCAAGAGTTGACAATTGACAATTCCCAATTCCCAATTCCCAATTCCCAATTCCCAATTCCCAATTCCCAATTCCCAATTCCCAATTCCCAATTCCCAATTCCCAATTCCCAAT
>JBOFTL010000892.1:0-18939 GCA_051652045.1 Microcoleus sp.
AAGATCGTCACTCAATTAGGAATCTCTAAAAATTGACGTGAGGGCATGAATTAAATCTTCTTAACCCATAAAAATTCAAAAATCAGACAATTAACAACTATTAATTTCCAGGATATAGCGATCGCAAATCATTTGTAAATTTCTTGCTCCCTCCCCTTTATAAGGGGAGGGCTGGGATGGGGTTAAAGATTTATGATTCATTTGCGATCGCTATATATTGCCCGCTTTACGTATCTGGGGTGAATGCTTTACGAAAGTATTTCAGGATAAATGCTTTTTTTGTCAGGAAATATGCTTGGGCGATCGGCTGGTATTTATATTGTCTTAGCTGCTATAATTTCAAGTGTCTTGCTAATAATTAATAATTTACGGATTGCATAGTTAGCCGATGAATATCTACAATCTCTTGAGCCAAACCGAACGCCAACGGGTGAGTGACGGAACCGTTTTACCCATCTTGAGTAGTTGCGAATCTTCTAGCAAGCAATTGGTGCTATTATTACCGCAATTGGGAGATTTCGACAGCCTTGAATATGTTTGGTGGTTGCGGCGGGAGGCTCAGCGACTAGAAGCAGGAGGAATCGCAATTCGAGCTGTAGGAATTGGCGATCGCTCCTGTGGCGATCGATTCTGCAGTTATACAGGATTTCCTACTGACTGGTTATTTGTAGATCCCACTGCCGAACTGCACCAAAAACTTGACTTATATCCGGGTTTATGTTTAAAAATACCCGGTTTCTCGCCTGCTACCAATGCTTATCTCAATCTGTTATTAATGTGTGCGGGAATAGGTAGCCCCGGCACTTTGGCGGAAGTATTTCGAGGGTATCGAGGCGACGCCAGAGCACCTCAATTAATTGCGGATGACGAAACTATCCAGGCTTTCCCTCTTCCTCCCCTCAAAGGCTCTACTTTCCGGCGGGCGGGCGGTAAGGGTTTTCAGCGTCCGTTTGAATTAGCAACCTTGCGGCTGCGGAATATGACAGAAGTGCTGAGTAATTGGAAAACCTATGTTCCAAATGCCGCTTATCTCACTCAACGAGGTGCAACTTTCTTGTTTAACGATCGGAGAGATTTAATTTACGAGCATCGCGATCGCGCTATCCTTGGTTTTGCTGCTGATATGAGCAATCCCCTGTCATTTCTCTAAGATCCTCAAATGCAAAATGTTAATTAATTGGTAGAGTCAAAACAAATTCTGTGCCGCTGCCTAATTCAGAATTAACATCGATCGCGCCGCCATGTTTTTCGACTACAATCTGACGGGCGATCGCCAATCCCAATCCCGTTCCTTTCCCCACTACTTTTGTTGTAAACAGATGGTCGAAGATGCGGGATTTCACATCTTCCGACATTCCTTTGCCGTTATCGGCGATCGCAATTTTTACCACTTCATTTTCCACAGTTGTCCGAATCGTAATTTGATTGGGGTTAACTTGAATTTCGGCAAAACTGCGCCCAATGTTGGATTCATCTAAAGCATCGATCGCATTTGCTAGAATATTCATAAATACCTGATTTAACTGTCCGGGGAAACAAGCAATATCGGGAAGATTGCCGCAGTCAGTAACGACTTCAATAGCCGGACGTGTTTCATTAGCTTTGAGGCGGTGGCGTAGAATTAATAAGGTGCTATCGATGCCTTCATGGAGGTTAAATTTTTGCTGGGAATCGCTGTCAGCACGAGAAAAGGTGCGGAGACTGTTGCTGATGGATTTAATGCGATCGCCCCCGTCTTTCATCGCTTTAATTAGTTTCGGCAAATCTTCTCGAACGTAATCGAGGTCGATCGCTTCCAATTCTTCTTCAATTTCTACACCCGGATCGGGGAATTTTTCGCTATAAAGATCGATGATGCCTAATAAGTCATTGATATAATCTTGAGCTGCACCTACATTGCCAATAATACAACCAATGGGATTATTAATTTCGTGAGCGACTCCTGCTACCAAATTGCCTAGTGCCGACATTTTTTCGCTTTGAATTATTTGCACTTGAGCTTGTTGTAGCTCGATAATAGCTTGCTCCAATTTATAATTTTTATCTTGAATTAGTAGCTCCATTTGCTTGCGTTTTGTCACATCTCTAACCACCGAAATTCCGCAATTTTTACCGTTATACCAGAAAGGATTCGCTCGGACTTCAACATCCAAAATAGTTCCATCTTTGCGCAGGCATACTGCTTCGCAAAGAAATTCTTGGCCCGATCGCACCGTTGTCAAAAAGTCAGTAAATTTGGAATGACTGTTGGGATGAATAATTTCTATAGGATGGATGCGTAATATTTCCTCATCCGAGTAGCCAAACATTTGACTGTAGGCAGGATTGGCTGTAATTGGCATTCCTGTTGCCAAGTTTGTAATGACGAGTCCATCAATAACCGCTTCAAAAATACCGCGATATTCTGCCTCTTTTTCCTGGAGAGCAACCTCAGCACGTTTGCGATCGCTAATATCTCGCCAAACGCACTGGAAAATCGGTTTCTCCTCAAATGACATCAGCGTCAGGAGAACCTCAACCCAAATCATTTTGCCATCGCCTCGACGGTACAGCCACTCAAATCGAAGGCTGCCGCGTTCAAAACACAAAGCGAGTAATTCGGCGGCTTTCTCTACAGAAGTTTTGCCATCCCATTGAATTTCAGGAGAAATATCAAAGGGAGTCAGCCCTACCAGTTGTTCTTTACAGGTAAATCCCATCAAATCAAGAGCAGCTTGATTGCATTCGGTAAAAGTAGTACTTTGTGGATCGAACAGCAAAATGGCATCGGCTGAACCTTCAATCAGTTGTCGAAATCGCGCTTCCGATCGCTCTAACTGACGTGTTTTTTCCTGTTCTTTTTGATAGAGTCGAGCATTTTCTAGGGAAATCGCAGCTTGAGTGCAAAGGAATTTGAGAACGACGATGCGATCGCTCGTAAATACATCGCTCGTGGAGCGATTTTTCAAGTAAAGAATTCCAATTAAATGTCCCCGATCGAGAATTGGCAAGCACAATATACTCTTGGGTTGTTGCCGACTCAAATACTCACCAATTACGGGTAAATCCGTTTTGAGATCGTTGATGATTACCACTTCCTGAGTATTTTTGACATACTGAATCAACTTGACGGGTAAATTTAAATTTCCCTCCAGGGGCTGAGAGCAAAGTTCTGTTGTTTCGAGTGTCGCGATCGCTTTCACATACCATTTTCCATCGAGATCGGGGAGAATTAAGGCACAGCGATCGCCTCCAGAATTTTGTAAGATAGTTTGAGTCAGTTGATGCAATAACTCATCGAGTTGAATGGTGCTATAAAGTGCCTGAGAAACTTTTAGCAGTGCAGTGAAATCCAGGATGTTATTGATGCTGGTGCTGGAAGAAGTTTGAGTGCGCTTAGAGTGAATGGAGGAGGAAGAAGAACTGGAAATACTGGCTAGGGTTTCTAAAACCGTCAGAGGTTGGGTAGCTGGTTGCAAGATGGGTTGGAGAAGTTGGGGATAGCGTTTTTCCAAGTTTGAAATTTTGGCTGATGCGCCCCATTTGGCATAGCAGTAGTAAGCTTCTTGCATATAACCTGCAGCGACTTTTTCTTTGCCCCAGTCGAGGTAAAATTTAGCTGCCAGCTCATTGCTAAGTGCTTCTTCTTGGATGTAACCATTTTCTTTGGCTCCAGAAATGGCGCGATCGTAATATTCGATCGCCTCAACTTTTTGACAAAGTATGCGATGTTGTTCTGCCTCAATTAAGTCATACTTATGAACGAAGGTCATAGGTGCGTGGATTGACCATTGCCTGAGCTTTTCTAAATCGCTAGCAATCGATTCTGAAGCATCAGGAAAATTCGATAGTAGCGTTAGAGCGCGATAAAAATGAAACAACGCTAAATGAATTGTACCTGCCAGAACCCCGATTTCTGGCTCAGCTTCTCGGGCAATTTCTAGAGCAGTTTCCGGACAGGAAAAATGATAAGCCAGCATCAATTTATAAACATAAAGTATGGCAACAGAGTATCGATCGCCCGCCGCTTGATGTTGCTGGATTCGCTCCGTTTCTTTGTAAACCTCGCCCATCAGTAAATGAGGTCGATCGCCCGGTTCAGTCCAATTTAAAGCTGCTTGATACACGATTTGATGAAAGTTTAACGCAGTCGATTGCTTGAGCTGAGCGATCGCCCGATCGTAATCCTGCATTTTTTGCAGCACTTCATCCAAATTAGTACCTGCCACAAAAGACAGTTGACAGTGGTTATGAGCGCAATAAGCGGCAAATTCTAAATCTCCCGATTCTAAGCCTGCTTGATATCCTTCTAAGAGGGGAGCTAATGCAGTTTGCAGGCGATCTCGCCAAACTCGGACAAAGAAATAAATCAAATTGAGAATTTTTGCTTTGAATTGAAAGATTTTCGATCGCTCCAAAGACTTATTCATCAAAATCAATGCAAGATCTGCGGCATGATTTCCTGCTGCTATTTCGCCACCAAACGCACACAAAATCAAACCATAGGTCGAGAAGGCATAAGCCGTTTCTGTGGCGTAACCAAATTGCAACGATAATTCAATTTGTTTCAGCACCACCAAGGGATACAAGGCAGGTAAACCAATGTAAGCCGCTGAGGCCATACTACTTAAAATGGTCATGGCTGCTAGCTTATTAGGGTCACTCATGGGTTGCAAATTTGTCACATCATCGAGCGCCTCTAACTGTCGCCCAATAGCCGCCAAAGCAGATTGTATCATGTCTGGAGTCGGCTGTTGGGGTAATTCCACACCCAAAAATAGCAAGAGCTTTCGAGCAACCTGAATTGCCTCTGTAAGTTGATTTCTTGCTACCAAAGATTGAATCCGAATCTCGATCGCCCCAACCCGATCCAGCAGGCGATATGTGTGGCTTAAAATAGTTTCTACTAGCCGATCGACCCGATCGAATTCGCCAATCAGACAGGCTGAATTAGCAGCTTCCAAATATAATTCTAGCGATCGATCGCGGTCTTGTAGCCACGAATCAGGAGGCAGAAGTTGGAGTGCAATTTCGCAGTATCTAGCAGCAGCTTCATAAGCAGAGGAAAGCCTTGCTTTACGTCCAGCTTGAAAGTTGAGGGAGATGAGTCGATCGCGCTGTTGTGGTGTAATGTGCGCTATTCCCAAGTTGAATTGATTGACGATCTCGAAGATAGTTTCTTCTAGTTGCAATGGTGAAGTATGGCTCAAGAGAGCTTGTCCGACTTTGAGGTGTGTGGCTTGTTTTTGGGATTCTGGAATCAGGGAATATGCCGCTTGCTGAACGCGATCGTGCAAAAACTTATAAGTAACGACAATCTCATCAGAGCGATCGCGCAGCATCTGCGTTGCCGAATCGCTTTCATCTAAGTCATTTGATTGAAAAAACTTGTAAGTTTCATTAATCGGAACAATCAGCCCTTCTTGCAAGGCTTTCCATAAGTTAGCCGCTGTACTAATGGGCGATTTTTCAGACACGATCGCCAAAGTATTCAAATCAAATTTATTGCCAATACAAGCACCAAGTTTCAGCACTTCCTGAGTCTGAACTGGCAGTTTTTGCAACTGCAATGCCATGAATTCCACCACATCATCAGTTAATGCCAACTGTCGAACTGAAGTCATGTCGCATTGCCACCCCCCCGCAGTCCCAGCCCCCCCTTGTAGGGGTGTGCCCGCCCTGGTTGGGGGGGTAAACGCAATCCAACCGTCCTCATACAATGCTTTAAGAAACTGGGTGGTAAAAAAGGGATTTCCTTGGGTTTTTTGATACACCAATTGCGTCAGGGGTTGCGATAATTGTGGGTTGCAATTGAGAGTGTCTGCCACTAACTGATTAACAGTTACTCCTGACAGAGGCGCCAGGGTAATTTTATTAATAATCGATTTGCTTTGCTTAATTTCATCCAGCGTTAACATCAATGGATGAGCGGGAAAGACTTCATTATCTCGATAAGCACCAAGAATCAATAAATATCCCGAATCAGGTGCACTCATCAATAATTTCAACAAGTTCAGCGATGCCGAATCTGCCCATTGCAAGTCGTCGAGAAACATCACCAATGAATGTTCTTTAGTTGCGAACACTTTGATGAATTTCTGAAACAGTAAATTGAAGCGATTTTGGGCTGCACTACCGGAGAACTCCGGCACGGGAGGCTGTCGGCCGATAATCCGTTCTAGTTCGGGAATGACTTCGATAATGACTCGGGCATTCTCTCCTAAAGCTTGGAGAATTTTGGTTTGCCAATTTGCCAATCGAGCATCACTTTCTGAGAGCAATTGTCCCATCAAATCCCGAAATGCTTGTACAAAAGCAGAGAACGGAATATTGCGATTGAATTGGTCGAATTTGCCTTTGATGAAATATCCGCGTTGTTTGACAATGGGTTTGTGAACTTCATTGACGACGGCTGTTTTTCCAATCCCTGAAAAGCCTGCTACTAACATTAACTCTACCCCCCTATGCCCCCCCTTAGTAAGGGGGGATTCAGGGGGGTGAGAAACTCTTTCAAATGCGTCTAACAGAGTTTTAACTTCGGTTTCTCGTCCGTAGAGTTTTTCAGGGATAATGAAGCGATCGCACGCATCTCTTTTGCCAATCTCAAATTCTGCAATCTTGCCTGTTTTCTTGAGTCGATCCAAACAAGTTTCTAAATCGTGCTTCAATCCCAAGGCACTTTGATACCGATCTTCGGCCTTCTTCGCCATCAACTTCATCACGATTTTTGAGATTACCTGTGGAATCTCTTCCCTATTGCTTATTGCCTGTTGCCTGTTACCTAATTGTGTAATCTCTTCCCTATTACCTGTTGCCTGTTGCCCGTTACCTAATTGTGGAATCTCTTCCCTATTGTCTATTGCCTGTTGCCTGTTGCCTAATTGTGGAATCTCTTCCCTATTGCCTGTTGCCTGTTGCCTGTTGCCTAATTGTGTAATCTCTTCCCTATTGTCTATTGCCTGTTCCCCGTTGCCTAATTGTGGAATCTCTTCCCTATTGCCTGTTGCCTGTTCCCCGTTGCCTAATTTCGGAGGAATTTTGGCAATATGGCAGTGTATCAACTCCATCGGATCTGTCGATCGAAATGGCAATTTGCCCGCCAACAATTCAAATAACGTGACACCCAAAGTATAGAAATCGCTGCGGTAGTCAATCCCTCGATTCATGCGTCCGGTTTGTTCGGGAGAAATATAAGCGAGCGTTCCTTCTAAACAGTTATGATTTTTAATTTCTTGAGTTTCTTTGGGTAGTAAGGAAGCAATACTAAAATCAATGAGCTGAATTTGTTTGGTTTCGGGATGAATTATGATGTTAGCAGGTTTAATATCTTTGTGAATAATGCGATTTAGGGATAGATAGTGTAGGATATCAGTTAATTGAATGGCGAGATCCAATATTTCAGTTAGTTCCCAACAGTGAGTTTGACTGTACTCCCGCAGTGAAATTCCGCCGCCATCTGCCATTACTAAAGCATAGCTGTTGCCATAGGTTTCGAGGCTTTCGGGACGGATAATACCGGGGCTATTGAGGTTTTTGGTGATAGTATATTGATTGCGAAATTGCAGTAGTTCATTGAAAGTCGGGTAGGCGTTGCGGAGAAATTTGATAACAACAGGTTGGTTGTCAGATATTCGCCATCCTCGATAGACTAAAGTTCTCGTTCCGGTATAAATCGCTTGCCCGATCTGATAACCCGACAGTGCCACAGTCATATTTTTAATACCTCAATTGCCAAAATTTTTTATTTAATCTGAGCTCTTAAACGCCTTTCAATAATGCAAAAAACCGAGTTTTCGACGAAAAATATGCGCTGTAATGCAGAGTTTTTGCTAAAAACCCGTTTTCTGACTTCGAGTGCAAGATTTCAGTCTAATTATACTACCTGGGACATAGAAGCTTGTGTGATGGCGATCGTCTTTGAGTTTCAATAACTAGAAGGAAGTTGGTTCGTAGTAAGGACTTCAGTCCTTCAAGGTTCGTAGTAAGGACTTCAGTCCTTCAAGGTTCGTAGTAAGGACTTCAGTCCTTTAAGGTTCGTAGTAAGGACTTCAGTCCTTCAAGGTTCGTAGTAAGGACTTCAGTCCTTTAAGGTTCGTAGTAAGGACTTCAGTCCTTTCGATCTTGAAGCGGGATGGAATCATTAAGTAGTAATTAAACGGTCTAATTCTTGCTGCATTTGAGTTGTCACTAAATCGAAACAAGCATCAACATAATTTCGATCGGTCGCAGCTTTATCTCCATACTTTTCAAACACAATAGGTTCGCACACGCGAGTTTTAATTTGCACGGGTAAAGGCAAATTTGGCAAAGGACCGATACCCAATCCCCAAGGCAATCCTAAATACACCGGAAACACCACCGGATCGATGCCAAACAACCAAGGCATTCCCCATTCGTGCAATTGCTTTAATTCCTGGTAAAAATCTCCCAGTACCATCAAAGTATCGTGGGCACCGTGGGAAATAATCGGTACGATCGGAACTTCTTCTCGCAATGCTAATTTAATAAATCCTTTGCGTCCTGCAAAATAAATTTTATCGCGCAAATAGTGGGGTCGAAAAGTATCTTCTGCACCGCCCGGATAAACCAAAACAGTAGCATTTCTGCGCAAAGCCGCGATCGCCATTTTCGGATGCGCTTTGAGGGCACCGCACTGCACCGCCATGCCCGCAACTTCTGGTGAAACTTGCCAAACCGTCGGGTGCATCAATCCGTAGGCTAATCTTTCGGTGCCGTACCTGTGGAACCATTCATATAGGAACATAAACATATCAGGAGCGGCAAGTCCTCCGTTGTGAGAACCGACAACGAGCATTTTTCCGTTTTTGGGGAGGTGCTGCCAGCCGTCGCTTTCTACGCGAAAATAGTAGCGGTACAGGAACTCCCACAGTGGCAGCAAAAGTTTGATGAATTCGGGATTGCGATCGTCTAAGGATAAGCCGTCAAAGCGAGAGGTTTTGCTGTTACTTGCGGGGCTGAATGCGGAATGTTTCATTGATTGATGCTTGGGTTCGATCGGTCGTAAAAAGTGTGTTTTTAGTATTGCAAATTCTGAAAAATTGACATATACTTATTTTTATAATGGGAATCTGTGCGTAAATAGATAAGTGTCAATATTCCCATTATGAAACATACATTTTCATAATACAGCAAAACCGGGAAGCAAGTCAATACAAGATCGCCCAAAATTTAACACAACAATTTTTTCTGGCAATTGTTTGGGTTTGTAGCTCGGCGGTTGAAACCGCTCCTTGTCGAACAAAGTCGGCTGCCAGAATGACTTTTCAATATGCCGGAGAAACCTACCGCGTTGATATAGGTATAGGAGGTGAAACAGCGAATAGTAAATGGTTTGTTTGAAGGTAACAATAAAGCTGTGATTGTAGCTTATTAAGAATACGATAGACTTAGTTGTAGGTCAAGCGCACTCACACCTTTTGTAGGTTGGGTTGACGCCAGGAAACCCAACGTCTTTGACGATTTTGTAGAAATAGTAGTTTTAGGCGGAAAATATGGCAATTGATAAAGACTTGTTTTCGTCTAATAATTTTCAGTCAACAATCAGGAATTATTGCGCTCGAATTGGCTGGAAAATTAGTGAAATTAATTCCAACAAGGCTGTAATAAAATTTACTACTATGGGATCGGGTAACACGCAAACAGTTTTCATAATAAGGTATGATACAACTTTAGAGTTTTCCTGTCCTAGTGGTTTAAAATTTGACAATTTTGATTATATTCCTCATCAACTATCTTCGTATCTCCTTAAAGAAAACAGTAAATATAAGATTGGTTTTTGGTCAAATGAACTCCCGGTGGTAGATTGCCGTTTTCATCGAATTCAGGAATCACTTGCTCACACTCATTACACGCATTAACAATTCGTCTCTTAATGTTACCATAGTTATTATTATAACTCACTACTATTGAGACGACAGACTCGCTATAGGTGTAGAGGAACGGATTGTGCGATCGCCCTTCACACCAAATACCAAACTGTACGATTATTCTACGGACAACGATCGCCCTTTCTTGTTTCTGCTGAGCAATATCCTAAAATGAAAGAGCGATCGACCTTCCCGAAAATTCAATCCAAATTCAGCATGAAAGTCAGCACCGTCTCATCAATTCCCTTCAATTGCAGCGGCTTGTGCTTCACAATTTTGCCCTCCTCAATATAATCAGCAACCGCAGCAGAAATTAACACGCTATTCGGTTCCGCAACCTCTTGCAAGCGAGCAGCAATATTCACGCTCGGTCCGATCGCAGTATAATCGGATCGCTCCGGGCCGCCAAACATTCCCACCACCGCAGTACCCTGATGGATGCCGCAGCGGAAGCGCACCAAAGGTATCCCATCCACCCCAACCATTCCCTGTTCTTGCCAGCGCTGATTGAGCTCGGCCAAAGATACCAACATCTGTCTGGCACAAGCTATAGCGCGGCGTACCTGTTCGTTCGGCGTCACTTCCTCCGGTGCCCCAAACAGCGCGATTACCGCATCTCCCACAAACTTATCTACAGTACCGCCACTCTCAAAAACCGCCCGCGTCATCGCCGCTAAATACTCATTTAACAACTCAGCAATCCGGCGCGATCGCAGCGTATTTGACAACCCAGTAAAACCCACAATATCGCTAAACAAAATCGTAATCAACCGCGGTTCCGGCTGCAAATCCAGTACCAAATCGCCAGTCGCTGCCTTCTTCACCATCGTCGGCGGCAAAAACCGCCGCAGTACCGACTCAGTTAAATAACTATTCAACTGTTGCACCCGACGTTCGTTCTGTTTGAGAGCGAGCAAATTTCGCACCTCTGCTAACAGTTCCCGATCGTTAAACGGCTTCGACAAATAAGCATCAGCTCCCCGTTCTACCCCTTCAATTCGCGTATCTTCATCAGCTTTTGCCGTCAGCAAAATGATAGGAGTTCCCCGCAAATCTGCATCGGCACGGAGCATCCGAATCAAATCCAAACCGGAAATTACAGGCATCATCAAATCGGTCACAATTAAATTCGGTCGGCATTTTTTTGCCACCTCAAACCCCTCGGAACCGTTGCGAGCGAGGAAAGCTGAAAACCCAGCCTCCCGCAAAATTCGAGATACGTAAAAGCGCAAATCGGGATTGTCGTCAACTACCAAAACAGAACCGATCGCCGTTTCAGAATTTACAGGTTCGATCGGCTCAAAAATTTCATGAGTCAATTCATCTTCCGACAAATCGGCTTCCACATCTGCCAGTTCCACCGCAGCCCTTGACGAGGGCTGAAAATCCGCAGGTATTTGCAACACCTGTTCCAGTGGCAGGTGGGTCGAACCGAAATGCAGCCAAACATTGAAAGTAGAACCTTCACCGTAAACTGACTCTACCGAAATTTGGCCTTTGTGAAGTTCTACCAATTCTTTAACCAAAGCCAAACCCAAACCGCTGCCTTCGTAAGAGCGACTTGCAGAACCTTCTGCTTGGCGGAACCGCTCGAACAAGTAGGGAATTTGTTCGGTGCGAATGCCGATGCCAGTATCTTTTACTTGCAGCAAACAATGAGCGCCGGCGGGTTCAACACTCAGCGTAATCGTGCCGCCTTCCGGGGTAAATTTAACGGCATTAGATAGCAGGTTGTAGAGAACTTTGTCAAATCTTTCAATATCTAAATAAAGTAAAGGACATTCTTGCAGTTGAGTAATTAAAGTCAGACCTTTTTTCTCACAATAGGGGAGAAAAGATTCAGCGGTCGAGGCACAGAAACCGACCAAATCGCAGGGGCGAAAACTCGGCTGCATCCGTCCCGCATCGAGTCGCTGCAAATCGAGAAGTTGATTGACCAAACGCAGCAAGCGGCGGGAATTGCGCAGGGCGATCGCGGCTTGTTCGTAGGGCAAATCTTCTTTGCGGCCGCAAGCCGATTCCAAAGGTCCGATCGTCAGAGTTAGGGGAGTGCGAAACTCGTGAGAAATATTTTGGAAAAACTCAGTTTTGAGCCGATCGGCTTCGAGCAATCTTTCTGCTTGCTGTCTGGTAGTTTGGTAGAGGCGCGATTGCTGCACTGCCAAAGCAGCTTGAGTTGCCACTATTTGAGCCAAATCGATGTCTGAGGGCAGCCAGTGGCGCGGGGCGGTATTTTGGCGCAGGGAGATGCTGCCGATAATTTTGCCGTCGGAAATCAAAGGAACGATTAACAAAGCGCGGGCGGGCGATCGCAGTTGCAGTTCGGTAACGTTCAAATCCGGACGATAGTCGAGGTCGGTAATTGCCACCGGTGCCTGAGTCAGCATCACCTGCTGCAGCACTGGATTGCCCCGGATGGGTACCAGGGACTGGGGTAGCGAAGAAGGTCCCCCAGGCTTCGGCGCTGGATTTTGCACTGTGGCAGAAACTTGTCCGTCATTCCGGGGGCTGGCGAAATCGAGAGAACTGTTAAATCCTTGTTCTACAGCCACAGCATCTCTTGTCGCGTCGTAGAGTCCCACGCATTGGACAAACTCGTCATCTTCCGTCCACAGCGACAGCGCGCAGCCTTCCACCTGCAGGGCTTGCCCCAGTTGTTGGGTAATCGCCGCAAAAATATTTTGAGGATCGAGGCTCGATCGAATTGCTCTAGTAATGGTATTCACCAGCGCCTCGCGCTTCGCCAGCGCCCGTACCTGTTCGTAGGCGCGGGCTTGAGAAAGAGCCAAAGCCGCTTGATCTGCCACGGTAATTACCAACTGTACCTCGTGATCTTCCCACTGGCGCGGTCGATCGAACTGGTGCAGCGCCAACACAGCGATCAGTTCCATTTGGTAGAACAGAGGTACCAGCAAGCTCGATTGGATGTTAGCTGTTTGATAAGCCTGCTGGCGATCGGAATTTTCCGCATCGATAATTCGACCGTCGGTTTGGGGGTCTTGAATCACTTCCACGTCCAGAGTTTCCCAGACTAACTGCTGCAGCACCTCGCTCTGGAGGCGCGTCTGAGAAACATCTTTCCGCTTGGATTCTGCATTAGCTGCCTTGCCTTTAGTTTCCGAGCGTTCGTAAACAAACCATTCATCCGCCGCCTCACCGTCTTGGAAAGGGCGCAGCAAACAGCAACTCACCTCAAACATCTGACCGACTGTTTCCACAATTCTTTGCAGCATCTGCTGGTAATTGGGAGCCGATCGAATAGTATTCGTAACAGCATAAAGCAGCGATTCTTGACTCAGCGCTCTCCGCAATTCATTAGTCCGCGCTTTCAAAATATTGTGAGTCTTCACCGCTTGAGAAACCAAAATTTTCAGCTCTTCGGCATCCCAAGGCTTGGTAACGTATTTGAAAACTTTACCAGCATTAATTGCTTCCACTAAATCTTCAACATCCGTATAACCAGTTAAAATAATTCGGATGACATCTGGATACTGAGCGGCTGTCATGCTGAGAAATTCAGTTCCGCTCATTTTCGGCATTCGCTGATCTGAGATAATTACCGCAACTTCACCCTCTCGCGCCAAGATTTCCAGCGCAGCAGGTCCCGATTCCGCCCTGAGCACTTTGTAGTCCCGGTGGAAGGTGCGGTATAGCAAGTCAAGATTGTCTGGTTCGTCATCAACGACCAGAATTTTTAGCTTAGGATTTTCTTGGGAATTCATGCACCGCTCTCCTGTGGTTCGGGGCAGTTAGCTCGGATGGATTGATTGACACTCCCCAGCCTAAAGGCACACAGATGAATTTTTCTCCATCTCTGTTTGAGCGATCTATAGGACCGCAATTTCTGCATTCTGTGCTGGAATGCTTGGGATTGACTTTGATTGTAACTTTTCCTTGCTTTGCAGCCAGACACTCAATCTTTTGATGCAGTTTCCCTAATTTTTTAGTTGCTTTTTTGAGATTTTTACTACCTTTAACTTTACGGCTGACCCTTCTTTGTCTGATTTTTAGGGTGCGTTTAGCTTTTTTGTTAGTTGCAAATTTCAGGTTGTTTATCTGGCAGCCATCTGATAAATTAACTAATTTAGTAATTTCCATATCGCAGCCAATTATTTTGACAACTTCTGATAGAGGTTTAGCTTTGCAGTCGGGAACTGACTTATCTTCTATTCTGATGGATGCGTACCAACCATAGTTTAACTGAGCATCTTTCCAGGGGCTGCCCGTTGCACCATTTTTACTGACACAGCAGGTTAAGGGAGCAACTTCACTGTAAGTTCTAAGATAAGTTCTAAGATAGCAGTAATTTCCGAGTATGAACTGTCGATCGTATTGGGTGATTCGATCGTTGAGACACCAATTATAGTGGCTGCGAAGCATATCGACCCACTGCGACATTTTTAAATCTTGCGTTTGATTGGGGCGCAGCTTGTAAACGTAGTTGGAAAGCATCGCTTAAATCACCTCCTAATTGGTTGGACTATAATGTGTAGAGCGCGATCGCTTTTTGTTCGACACTAGGTTTAATTCGCAAGCAGTAGGTTAAAATTATAATTGCCATTTTACAGCTTATTGTATAGTTATGTCATTTTTATGCGGTTGCTAGTTGTGGTGGCGTGAGTGTCGATCGATTTAAAAATTATGTGCGGCAGCCAGCAACCCCAAAATCAGGAAACGCTAGCACTCAATTTTTTCTTATCGGCATTCCCCTCCCGTTAACCTTCGGT
Source organism: Microcoleus sp. (assembly GCA_051652045.1). GTDB lineage: Bacteria > Cyanobacteriota > Cyanobacteriia > Cyanobacteriales > Microcoleaceae > Microcoleus. Next base: position 14,594 of record JBOFTL010000892.1, read on the forward strand.
ATTGCGGGAATCCCCTACCGAAATTTGGCTGGCATGAAATGATGCAATTAGTAAGCAATCAGAAACTACCCCAAGTGATGTAGTATTTGACTCAGGTCTGCGGTACTTTCCGAGTCAGGCGAGCTGTTTTCCCCCGCGTCTTGACGCGAGATTGCAGCAAACCGCATCCCAAAATCCCAGTGAGAGCATCCATCTAAACCTCCGGGGTACTCCCGCCACATCGGTACTCCGATTGGCCCTGATGGGGAAGAGGAGGGGCAATTGCCATTCGGTCAATCCTGCTGGTAATTGCCAATAATCTTTGCAATAATCTAGCACTTGAAACCCACGCAGAGAGTCACTTAGAGTTATAATTGACCTAGGCAGAGTAGAGGCTTTTAGCCCAGCGGTAATACGCGCTGCCCAAAGCCCGTAGCTTGCTTCTACAGAGCAGTACCTTGAAAACAAAGTAGGGAGTTGTAGACCTGAATCGCGGTCTACGTAAAACTTTGCGATCGAAAGGTCGAACATACTTTTCATGTGATTTGTACCTGTTCAAAACAACGGTGTGGACGCATCGTTGCTGCTTGTGGAGGATACTGGGAAGCAGCGTCCTGTGAAGCAAGAAACTCTAATCGCGAGGTTAGAAGCTCCCGCTACACTCGCTTGCGGTTAGCGGTGAGAGTCGTCACCTGTATAATCTTAACGAGGGATGTGCCTTGTGGACACCGGCCAATTAGCTCGATCGAGTTTCTCCAAATCTCGATCGTACTCGTGGATCGTACTCGTGACAGTATCCGGCTGTCAAAAAAAATTCCTCTAAGCTTTTTCACAGAAAATTTAATCTGGCGGCTTGGAATTGTGAATCCTTCGTTTTTTTCCTCACCCTCTCACCACCAACAAATTTCCGGCCGTTCTGGATTTGCACTGCGACTGGCTGCGTCAAAGGATTTGACGCAGCTAGCCGATATTTTGGCTCTGAGCTTTCACTCACGCAAAGGATTCGTGGAGTGGGTTTATCCTCTCCTGCGTTTGGGCATTTACGAAGATTTGAAAAATCGACTCCGCTGTCGTTCGGAGCATTATATTTGTTTGGTTGCCGAAATAGTCTCCTGCGGTTCGTCAGGGGGCGAACGCTTCGCCACTCCCGGCGAGCATATAGCAGGAACGGTAGAAATGGCCCTGCGTTCTCGTCTGGCTTGGCAAGTACCGAGTGCTGATTACCCTTATTTGTCGAATTTAGCAGTTCACCCGCAGTACAGGCGCTTGGGGATTGCCCAGCAGTTGCTGTGCAGTTGCGAGCAGACGGCCCTACAGTGGGGATTTTCCGAGATTTATCTCCACGTTCTGGAAAACAACCACGCAGCGCGACAGTTGTACGATCGAGCTGGCTATCGCTTGGAACAGGTAGATGGGCATTGGAGCAATTGGCTGTTGGGACAGCCGCGGCGACTGTTTTTGCGCAAGCAACTCAGCAGTCAGTTGAGAGTTGAGAGTTGAGAGTTGACAGTTGACAGTTGGTAATTGGTAATTGGTAATTGGTAATTGGTGATTGGTGATTGGTAATTGGTAATTTTCCCAATCTCCCAATATCTCAATCTCCCAATCCAACAATCAAAAAATTTAACAATCCTACAATTTACAATCCCTCAATCCAACAATCCAACAATCTAAAATCTAAAATCTAAAATCCAAAATCTCACGATCGAGCCCTCCCCAATGTGGTAATATAAAGCACTGCTTCGTCAGTGGGAATACCGAGAACTTCGTTAACGAGATCGTCAAAAAAGCCGGCGATACCGCTGACACCCAAACGCAGTTGCACGGCAGCTAAATTCAATCTTTGACCTAAATGACCCGCATCCAGGTGCAAATAACGGTAAACCCGATCGCCGTATTTTTCTATACCTTTTTTCAAGTCTGCCGTGTGAAACAGTACCGCCCCCGCATCCCGCCCCAATTCTTGTCCCAAACACAAATAGTGCAATTCTTTGCGGAAATTTTTAAATCGAATCTGCCGCAATTCTTGAGCTTTGGGAGCGTAATAATAGCAACCTTCTTCCAAACCGGTTACAGCAGAAACTGCGATAAAAGTCTCGATTAAACTCAAGTCGAAATAATCTGGAGAACCATCTAATCCTTGGTCGGTGTAGTGGTGGGGCTGGTAAGTAAAATCGAGCAAGGCAAGCAGTTCGCGCAGCGTCAAGGAAGCACCCGTATAGGCACGAGTGGAACGCCGCTTCAGAATAGTATTTTCTAAATTTTCCAGCTTGAAACCCCAATGAATCGACGGGGTAACGGTGGAAACTTTAGTACAGAAAGGTAAGTTGTATTTATCATCTAATAGCCCTTCTGTTTCGTCAAATTTCCAGCCCTCCGGGCCGGAAGTATCCGACTCTAATTGGGTAGCTTTGTGGAGGTATCCTAAAAGCTCTCCTTCGGAAATTTTTGGGTAGCTAGTTGTAGTATTTCCCGGCAATGCTGTTCTAGTTTTCGGCAAGTTTTGGTCGATATCTAGCAAGTCGGCTAAAGCAATGATGCAAATCGCTCCTTCTTGCTCCGAGTCGAGGTAAAGCAATTCATTAACTGCTGCATCTGCGAATCCTCCGATCGGGTGAGGTCGGTAATCGTTGAGGGCGCAAGCTAATTCAATATTGCCCAGCAAATGACCCGTGTCTAAGAAAATTCGCCGGTAAGCCCGGTCTTCGTAGCGCCAGGAAGAACGGAAAAACACAGTGGTAATGGCAATTGCCAGTTTAGTATTTTCTAAGGCTGGCGACCAAAAACAAGCTGCTTGCAGCCCCTGCCAAACTTGGCTGTCCCAAAAACGCACCAGTGAATGACTTCTGCACTGGTAGTTGTACAGCCCCGCCGGCAACTGCGGAGTACCGCGGGAGATGATGTAAACTTCTGCTGGGTAAAGTCCTCCAGCCGACGGTGCCGCGCGCAAATACAGGGAGCTGCCGTCTACAGTCACCACTTTTGTCGTTAAGCCGTAGCTGCACAGCAGCAAACGGGACAGACGGTATAGTGCGTTAGTGTCTCTATCGGATTCCTCCTCCCCAGACTGGTTTTTTAAGTAAGGCTTGAGATCGAAAGACCCTCCAATTTTATATTCTTTGAACGGAATCGGTTGCTGTTCCCAATCTAGCTGTTTGCTTTTAGCAGCAATAGTTTCAGGGTGGTATTTCGTTCGTTCATGGTAGTGTTGAGCGATGGATGGACTAACTTCTGGCATATGTTATAACGGGGGCGGCAGTGGTTTCTCGATCGATCTTGACATTGTTGACGGTCCCCTGGCAGAACCAAGCATAAATTTACAAATATAAAAAAAATCTTAGAAAAAATTCAATTTACGTTACACAAGCTTAACATAAAACATGAGTAAGTATAAATACGCAGAATAACCAGGATTAGTTTTTGTGATGGATTGGTAGCAAGTCGCTGCCGTTCTCAAGAGGTGAAAATGCAAAAGTTAAGCGCTGAGGAATTGCTCGCTCAGTATGCTGAGGGGAAGCGAAACTTTAACGCCGTCGATTTAAGTGGACATAACTTGTTTCAAGCAGATTTGCAAGAAATAAATCTTTGCAGTAGCCTGCTCGCGGGAGTTTATATGCCTTACGGAAATCTCAGTCAAGCCAATCTCGACGAAGCTCAATTACAAAATGCGGAAATGGGTGATGTTCAACTTTATCAAGCAAATTTGTCGGCCGCCAATTTATCGGGAGCTAATTTATCTAGGGCAAATTTGCGCCATGCGAATTTGCAAGGCACAAATTTGCAGGGAGCTAATTTACAAGGTGCCGATTTGTACAATGCCGATTTGAGCAATGCTGATTTGAGCAATGCTGATTTGAGAAGAGCTAATTTGGAGCAAGCGAAGTTAACAAAAGCTCAATTAGCGGGCTGCAATTTATTTCGATCGCGCGGGGCAGATTTATCTGAAGCTGAGTGCGATATTACCACCATCGGTCCGGAAGGATATTGATTGTAGCAGCATTTCGAGCGATCCGGGAAATAGCCCGATCGCTCTTAAGAAAGAAGGAAGAAGGAAGAGGGAAGAAGGAAGAAGGAGTTACCTGTTGCCTGTTGCCTTGAAGGAATCAGGAAGAAGAAACAACTATCAACTATCAACTATCAACTATTTAACGACTTGGACCTCGAGAATTTAGTGCATCAAACACGTATCGAGAAATCTCGGGAAATATTTTTTCGTCCTTAGAATAAGCTGGGCTGTCGGCGAAAATCACTAAGATATAAATCGCTCGATCGTCCAAAGTTCTAACAAATGCTGCTTCAGTCCGAGATTTGGAAGTATAGCCCACTTTGGAACCAAAATAAATATTAACTGGTAGAGATTCGCCGAG
>JBOFTL010000893.1:0-5243 GCA_051652045.1 Microcoleus sp.
CTTTAGTAAGGGGAGGGCTGGGGAGGGGTGAATCTTGCTCCCTCCCCTTAGCAAGGGGAGGGCTGGGGAGGGGTGAATCTTGCTCCCTCCCCTTAGCAAGGGGAGGGCTGGGGAGGGGTTATTCCGAAATGCCAGCCAAAGCCTTTTCGTGCTCGTAAGCTGGTCGAGTTTGTCCCCGTTCCTCAATGCGAATAATGCTCGGATCTGGCAAATCCGAATTCACAAAATGCTGGAACCGCTGCGCTTTTTGCGGGTCTTCAATAGTCGTTTTCCACTCGCATTGATAAGAAGCTACCAAGTATTCCATCTGCGCTTCCAATTCAGCACAAATTCCGAGAGAATCTTCAACAATCACCTGTTTTAAGTATTCAATTCCGCCCTCAAGTTTGTTCAACCAGGTAGCAGTTCTTTCCAATCTGTCAGCCGTACGGATATAGAAAACCAAGAAGCGATCGATATATTTAATCAGCGTTTCCTTGTCAATATCCGCCGCCAATAAAACAGCGTGCTGCGGCTTAATTCCGCCGTTGCCACACACGTACAAATTCCAACCATTCTCAGTAGCAATAATGCCAAAATCCTTGCTTTGAGCTTCCGCACATTCGCGAGTGCAGCCGGAAACAGCAGATTTGAGTTTGTGAGGAGCACGCAAGCCGCGATAGCGCAATTCAACTTCGATCGCCAAACTGGTAGAATCCTGCACTCCAAAGCGGCACCAAGTGCTGCCAACACAAGATTTTACAGTCCGCAAAGCCTTGCCGTAAGCGTGTCCGGATTCAAATCCAGCATCAATTAACCGACGCCAAATATGCGGCAATTGATCTACTCGCGCACCAAACAAATCAATCCGCTGGCCGCCAGTAATCTTAGTATAAAGTCCAAAATCCCGAGCAACTTCTCCTAAAACAATCAACTTCTCCGGCGTAATTTCTCCCCCCGGCACTCGCGGTACTACCGAATAAGTTCCGTCGCGCTGAATGTTAGCCAAAAAGTAGTCGTTAGTATCTTGCAAAGCGACGTGAGGCTTCTCTAAAATATAGTCATTCCAAGTAGAAGCCAGCATCGAAGCAACAGCAGGCTTGCAAATTTCGCAGCCTTTACCTTTACCGTGTTTGGCGATCGCTTCTTCAAAGGATTTGATGCCTTGAGTTCTGATTAAATGATACAGTTCTTGACGGGAATAGGCAAAGTGTTCGCAGAGGTGATTTTTAACTGCAACTCCCGCTTTCTTCATTTCGGATTTGAAGATGTCCGTTACCAAAGGCACGCAGCCGCCGCAGCCCGTTCCGGCTTGAGTGCATTTTTTGATGCTGGGAACGTCGGTTAAATTGCGATCGCGAATCGCTTCACAAATTTGCCCTTTTGTAACATTATTGCAAGAACAAATTTGAGCGGAATCCGGCAAACTATCGACTCCCAAACCAGCAGGTTTGCCTTCTCGCGGCGGCATTAACAAATCTTCGGGATGGGGAGGTAGGGCAATTTCATTCTGCATGAATTGCAGCAAAGTACCGTAAGCTGAAGCATCTCCGACAAGAATTCCGCCTAAAATTCGGCTGCCATCTTTATTCAGAACTAATTTTTTGTAAATGCCTTGATAATTGTCTGCTACGACTATTTGTTTGGCCTCGGCAGTGTGAGCAAAAGCATCTCCAAAGCTGGCGACATCCACTCCCAAAAGTTTGAGTTTGGTGGACATATCAGCACCTGTAAAGGTGCTATTTCCCGTGTCGGTTAAAATATCGGCTGCTACTGCGGCCATCGCATAGCCTGGGGCAACTAAGCCGTAGATCCGATTTTGATATAGCGCGCATTCTCCGATCGCAAATATGTCGCGATCGGAAGTTTGGCAGTTATCGTCAATCACAATACCGCCGCGTTCTCCTACTTGGATACCGCAATTTCTTGCTAGTTCGTCGCGGGGGCGAATTCCGGCAGAAAAGACGATCGTATCTGTTGCCAATTCCGAACCGTCAGCAAACAGCATTTTGGTAACTTTACCGTTTTCGCTGACAATTTCAGTGGTGGATTTGCTGGTGTGAACGGAAACACCTAACTCTTCGATTTTGTTGCGGAGAATTGCACCGCCAATTTCGTCAACTTGCACTGGCATCAGTCGCGGCGCGAACTCAACAACGTGAGTTTTTAAGCCCATATTTTTGAGAGCGTTGGCGCATTCTAAGCCCAACAAACCGCCACCGATGACAACACCAACCTGGCAATTTTTAGCATAGGCTGACATCGCTTCCAAGTCGTCAATCGTTCGGTAAACAAATGTACCTTCAGCATCTTTGCCTTTAATTGGCGGTACGAATGGATAGGAACCTGTAGCGAGAACTATTTTGTCGTAGGGAATTTCTAAGCCGTTGGCGGAAGTGACTGTTTTTTGTTCGCGGTTAATTGTAACTGCTTTGTCGCCGATGTGAATCTTGATGTCGTTTTCGTGATAAAATCCCGGTGCAACTAAGGATAAATCTCCTGCTGTTTTACCTGAGAAAAAACCGCTGAGATTGACGCGATCGTAAGCAACGCGCGTTTCTTCACAGAAAGTAATTAAATTCCAACGTTCAGTAGCTCCTTTGGCAACCATAAGCTCTAGGAATTTGTGTCCTACCATGCCGTTGCCGATAACAATCAGGTTTTTCTTGGCTGTCATTAGAATTTTTTGAGTCTGTATGTGATTCTCAATCTGATTTGTACGATCGATATTTGTTAAGTTTTGTATTTGTGGATACAGAATTTTGTTTCGTATGCAATTACCGAATGGTAGCAATTGCATTTTTGCATGATGACCGATCGATCTTACTTTTCTAGATTGCGAGCGATCGCACTTTCTTAAATTACGGACGATCGAGTATTCTTAAGGGGCGATCGAATACTGCAGTCTACTGTTCGGGCTTTCCCACTAATTGTAACAATCCAGAACCATCAATATTCATGACGTACAGTCGATTTATCGAATGGGAATCTGAAGTAAAAGCTACTTTTTTACCGTCAGGCGCGAGAGCAAAAAAACCAATTTTAGGCTTGAGCTTAATTATATTTGAACCGTCGCGATCCATCAAGCAAATAAACCGCTGTTCGCTGCCATCTCGATCGGGCTTTGCAGAACATCCAAAGGCAATTCGCTTACCGTCAGGAAGCCACACAGGACTATCTCCATCGGCTAATTTTTGAGGTTTTCCCGAACCGTCAGCATTGGCAATCCAAACCTCGCTGAGAACTGTTCCCCGTTTAGCATCGCCTGTATAGATGCCGCGAGTATAAGCAATTTGTTTGCCGTTAACTGACCAAACAGGTCCGTAAGTTTCGCTGTCGTATGTAATTTGAATTGCGGGCGATCGACCGAGTTTAATTATACTAATTCCCTTGCCACTGAAGGCTATACTTTTACCGTCTGGCGACCAAATAGGAGAGTAGTTATAGATGGTTTCGCCTTGGTTTTTTCCCCGACTGACTAGCTTGACAAAATTGCTGCCATCAGGGGCGATCGAATAAATTTCCCCATCGGATGCGAAGGCTATTTTATTGTTAGTGGGTGATATATTGAGGGATTGAGGAGAGTCCAGCTTTTGAGTAATTTGCCTGAGATCCGAACCATCATCATTCATCGTGTAGATGTCGCCGCAGCAGTTTTCTGTACCTTCATTTTGTTTGTCATTCAAATCGCGATTTGAAGCAAACATAATTCGCTTACTGTCAGCATACCAAACCGGATCGCTATCCTTTTCTGAATCGTTGGTAAGTCTAGTCAATCCCGTGCCGTTAACATTTACTCGATAAATTTCCCAGTTGAGAAATGGTTCTTTATCTCTGCCATGAAGTCCGATAAAAGCGATTTGCTTTCCGTCTGGCGACCATACTAATGGAGATGATATTTTATACTCTGCATATCTATCTCTTATGACGCAGTTATGGATTAAAAGCGGCAGAATTAATATACCAGCTACAAGATACAATCGAAAAGTGCGCATAATTTAGATAGCGATCGCAACATCGGTGAGCAAATAAATAACTCGATCGATAAAACCCTTAACTCTTATTTTATAAAAAATCTGATTCCTCTACGCTCTAACTGTTAACTATCAATTATCAATTATCAATTATCAATTATCAATTATCAACTCTCAACTATCAACTCTCAACTATCAACTCTCAACTATCAACTCTCAACTATCGTATCGCGTCCGCTGGCATCGATCGCAAAGACCCAGGGTGAAGCATTTGGATATAAAGCCTGACACTTATTGCAGATCTTATCGCCCAAATGCTTCACCCCTACAGCTATATTAGGACTTACGCACAGACTCTCTACGTAGGGTGCGCAGTGCGAACCTTACCGCTATCAATAGTGTTTTTAACCATTTGTTGCGTAAGTCCTATATATAAAATCATTGCTACAAAAAGGATATCGCCCCTCAACTATCAACTGTCAACTGCAAAATCTTCTCTGCGGCACTTTCAGATACTGGAATCACCGATAACCGATTGCCTTTCCTCACAACTAAAAGCTCATCAGCACTAAACTCTTGTTTCAGTTTATCCAAAGTTATTGAGTTTGCAAATTCTTTCACAAACTCTAATTTTACAGTTTGCCACCTCGGTGCGTGAAGCTGCGATTTTGGATCGTAATATTCGCTATTATAATCGAATTGAGTCGGGTCAGCGATTCCAATGTCTGCAACGCAGGCTAACCCGACAATTCCGGGTGTTTTAGTATTGGAATGGTAAAAAAACACTAAATCTCCCGGATTCATTTGCCGCATAAAGTTGCGGGCTTGATAGTTGCGAACGCCGTCCCAGATACAAGTGCGATCGCGCTTCAAATCTGCAATACTGTAAACATCAGGTTCCGACTTCATCAGCCAATAATTCATATAATCTATTCGTTTTGCTGAGCCAAACATTTTTGAATATTATCTAAACATTGCTGCATGGCTTGTTGCATAAAATAAGGCGCGGGTCTTAACTAACATTTACAGCAGGTTTAATGAGAAGATAAAATGATAATACCTGACAGATGACAATTGAGATCGTGTCCGATCGATCGTCAAAGTGCAAGTACGATCGCGAGCGGGGACGCTCGCACAACTATCAACTATCAACTATCAACTATCAACTATCAACTAATTATAAAATATCTTTCCGCTTTTGCAACCACAAAGTCAGCGTCAAATAAACCAAAATATGCACGCACAAAATCCCCCAATTTAAACTCAAATTCTGCCATGTCGGATCGTAAA
>JBOFTL010000894.1:0-5796 GCA_051652045.1 Microcoleus sp.
AGAGTTTTCGCGATCGAGTTTTCTGAATCGATAACTTCAGCGATTAAAGCATAACGCACTTCTAATACTTGAGCCATATATTGAACGCAACTTTTGAAAAAGTCTGCTCCTGTTTTTGCGGCTGTACCTTCAACAATTAAGCGGAGGGCTTGTTCTTGATGTTTGCTATCTGTAATATCTCGAGCCACCCAAACCACTAGATCGTCCGACATTGGAGAAACACTCGCATCAAAACAGACTAAACGATCGCCTATTGGCAACGAGTATTCCAACCGCGTTAATGCTCGATCTTCAATAGCTTCGTGAATAGTTTTGAGAAAAACATCTGCCATATCTTGGGGGAATATTTCGTGAATGGTTTTGCCTAAAACTTCTGCGGAAGGTCGATACAATAGAGGCGCAGAACTCTGCGCGATTTTGAGTAATCTCCCCTCGGCATTCAGGACAATAATCACATCCTTGATGGCGTTAAATAATGCCATTAATTCTGCTTGAGAACCTGCCAACTCTATTTCAGCTTGTTTGCGATCGTGGATGTAACGGGAGATTCCCAAACAGGAAACCACTTCTTTCCCGTCACTTTCCAGGGCTGATAAATTGGAAGAGTGCCAATAATAATTGCCATCTTGATGCAAAACCCGATATTCGATATCCCGCAGTTTCTCGCCTCGCAAAGTGCGCTGCAAAGCTGCCTCACAAACCTGCAAATCTTCTGGGTGAACAAACTGAGCAAAACTTCGATCTAACAAATCTGCTAGTTCGTATCCAGTGATATTTTTGAATTGGGAACTGACATAGTTAAACGTGCCGTCGGGGGTGATGATGTAAACTGTATCGTTGAGATTTTCAATGATGCTGCGGAATTTTGCTTCGCTGTTACGCAGGGCGATTTCTGTAGCTTTGCTTTCTGTGATATCCAGAACGCAGCCGTGCCAAACGATACTGCCATCGGGTTCTAGTTGCGGTGTAGAATTGCCCCGCAACCACAGCAATCTTCCATCAGGAAAACACAGTCGATATTCGCAATACCAAGGTGTGAGGTGGGTAGCAGAATCGAGAATTGATTGATTGACGCGCGAAATATCTTCGTGATGGATGTGTTTAAAAAAACCAGTTACATCTTGTTGTGCTGCTTCTCGACTAATGCCATAAATTTCTTGGGTGCTGCCGTTAACATAGGGGAAAGAGCAACTGCCATCGGGCAACATTTTAAACTGATAAATAATACCGGGGATGCGGCTGGCTATTTGTTCTAGGATATTGCCTTCTTTAGAGGGTTCCACGGGTACGGGAGGTTCGTTATGAATCACAGAAACTCTTTCTTCACCTGGGGCGGGCATGGGGGCACCACCTCTACTTCCCTCTCCCCATCGATTTTCTGAGGAGATAGTTGAATTCGCGGGTGCGATGGCTGCTTCTTGCAGTTTAATTTGGGCTTGTGTGAGTTGGCGGGTAAGTTCTTGGATTCGTGTTTGGGCTTGGTAGATCTCCGTAATATCTCGCATGACTAACAGGTGCCGGTGGGGCCGGAAGTTGGCCGTCACTGCATATTCCACTACGCGATCCTCCCCATCGGGGTGCAGTAACTGCCATTGACCGCGAACTTTTACTGATTGTTGAAGTTCTTGGCATACTGCTGGAAAATTCAACTCCGATCGCCCAAATTCTGAGATGTAACGTCCCAAAATGCGCTGTTTTTCTGCACCCAATAATTCGCAGGTAAGCGAGTTGACATATAGGTAGCGCCCTCGATCGTCAAGGATCGCGATCGCGTCTAAAACTGTTTCCAAAATTCCCCACAATTCTTTCTTTTTCAGGGATAGTAAAGCGCGATCGCCACCAACTAGATTGTTGTCTGGGGGTTGGGACATAATTTTACAATCGAGGGATCAAAAAAAATCAGCTATATATTATATTTTATTAGTTTAAGCGAGTAGGTAGCAGGGAATAGGGAGCAGGTAAGAGGGGGTAGGGAACAGGAAGTAGGGGACGCGGAACAGGGAATAGATAACAGCTAATATTGAATCCGGGTTCGATCGCCCCCAATATTATCATTGTGTTTCATGTCGCTAAGCGTTATGAATTGAAGCATAAGTCTTATCTCAACGATCGACTATCAACTATCAATCGATCGCGAGCGGGGACGCTCGCACTACAACTCTCAACTCTCAAAAGAGGATGGAGGTAGGTAATGTTGGATGGTTGCCTGCAGTTGTCGGACTTCGCAAGCTTCAGCAAGGCGGATGATTTCTCGGGCAAAAGCAGCAGTATTACCATCTTGGATTTGTTGCGCGATTTCGATAATACCGTCGATTTCTCCATATTGTGCCAACTCCAAAAGTTGATTCAAGATTTCTGGGGCTGGGGGCACAATATCATCAGATGTTCCTGGAGAATTCTGATTTTCGCTGTTATTACTCTCGTAAAACCAATTTAATTCCAGGTGTTTGTGCATCAATTCCAGTAAAGTTTCAGCTTGGACGGGTTTGGGTAAAAAGTCATTACTTCCTGCCTCAATGCTGCTGTATCGATCGCTCTCAAATACGCTGGCAGAAGATACAATAACGATTTGATTTTGTAATTGAGGATGGGAGCGAAGTTGGCGCAAAAACTCAAATCCATCCATCACAGGCATCCTCAAGTCGGTAATAATTAAATCTGGCGATTCGTGCAAAGCCCGATCGATAGCTTCGAGTCCGTTACTAACTTCAATACATTCAAAGCCGATCGGTTCTAAAAGGTTAACTAAAACCGAGCGATTTTCCCAGCGATCGTCTGCGATTAAAATCCGGCGTTTCTGGCCTGAATAGCCGACAATTTTTCCTTGCTGGGTGATGCGATCGGCACTTGCCAAATTTTCAGCTTCAGGCAGTTCTAATTCTACAGAAAAAGTGCTACCTTCGCCGGGAATGCTGCTGACAGAAATCTCACCGCCCATCAGGGATACAATTTTTTGAGTGATGGCTAATCCCAATCCCGTACCTTCCGCTTGCTTTTTCAGATCGCCGACTTGTTCAAAGGGCAAGAAGATTTTTTCAACTTGTTCGGGAGTCATTCCCACTCCCGTATCTCGTACCTGAAACCGAATTTTGTCCTCGATCGATTCAACCTTAAAGGTAACGCTTCCTCGATCTGTAAATTTAATAGCATTCCCCAAGAGATTGATTAGAACCTGACGCAAACGTTTTTCATCGGCACAAACTCCTGCGGGCAGATCGGCATCTGCTTGGAAATCAAAATTAATACCTTTTTGTTCGGCCCTGATGCGATCGATTTCAACAACACTTTGCAGTAACGATGGCAAATGCAAAGGTGCGGGATGCAAGTCGAGTTTGCGGGCTTCGATTTTAGAAAGGTCTAAAATATCGTTAATTAAAGTTAGCAAATGAGAACCGCATTGGTAGATAATATCGACGCCACTGCGTCCTGTTTGACTGAGAGTTTCCCTGCGCTGCAAAATTTGGGCGTAGCCGAGAATCCCGTTCAATGGTGTCCGCAATTCATGACTCATGTTAGCCAGAAATTCGCTTTTGGCGTTGTTTGCTGCATCTGCAACTTCCTTAGCCTGCTGAATTTCCAGATTCGCTTGTTGGATTTCTTGAAATTTATCTTGCAAGGCACTAACCATTAGTTGGAAGTTGCTAGAAAGAATGTTAATTTCGGTAATTGGACTGCCGGGAATTTGCACCGATTGCTGTTCTGTAAGTTTATCGGGTAAATTGCTCGTGAGATGAGCGAGTTGCAACAAAGGTTTAACCAGACTGCTGCTGATAGTTTTTGCTAATAAGGAAGCTAGAAGGGCGATCGCCATGAGAATCGCGAAGCTTTTAGTATAAATTTCTTCGAGTACCCCCAAATGGGAAGCATTAGATTCTTCGATGGCTAAAATCCAGGGTAAATTATCAACAACTGCGCTCTCGTAGACGTAAAATGATTTTCTCCAACGCACGACTTTACTAACTTTAGGCAGGATCGGTATCCAAAGGTGAGTATTTCGATCGAGGCGGCGGATTTCACCATTCGCATCTCGATCGAATGTTTGTCCTACCTTCAATTCATCGCGAGTGCTGATAACTATTCGATGTTGTCGATCGAGCAGACTCAATATTCGATTTGATGCCGTTTGACCGACGAACAAGCGTTGTTTCAAGGTATTGATATCAATTTCTGCCAATACTTGCCCTACCAGTTTATCATCTTGCAAAATAGGTACTGTTTGAACGAGAGTCGCCGACTCAGACACCCTCACCACATCAGAAAGGATCGGCTGTTTTGCTGTGAGTGAAACCTGAAATGGCAAGCGATAGTTTACAGTATTTTGGCTGGCATTTTGAACGACCGTGGAGTTTAGAATTTGTCCGTTTGTGTCGGTAATGTAGAGATTGCGGAACTCGGGAATTGTTTGGCGGGCAATTTGAATTTTTTCCTGCATTCCCGAAACATCTGACAAATTGCTAGATGCCAAGGCTTGAAGTTTATTCAAGCTTTGATCGTGCCAGTTTAGCAGATCGGCACTAACATTTTGCTTGATGTCTTCCAGTCGGGATAAAATGCTGTTTTCTTGAGTTGCAGTTGCATCTTGACAGTTCCAAACTGTCAGCATCAGTGCGGGCAATAAGACAAAAGCTACTAATAAGTTGAGCAGAGTCTGTTCAAAGGCGTGAGTTCTGCTATGCTTGACGTGCAGCCATTTAGCAATCGGCGTGTGAGTCAGAAGCAGGCTGGCAATTAGAGAGTTACAAATTTGCTGGAGGGGATTTTTAAAGGAAATAAATAAAACGCTTTGAGGAGGTATTTTACCGATAAATCCATAGAGAAACCACAAAAGTGGAAATCCAACTATCACCCAATAAACTACATCGAGTAATAGTAAATTACTGCTGTACCTTCGCAATCCCCAACCTACAAATATCGCTTCTAAAGTAAAGATAATTAAGCCATAGGGATGATGCCACATTGCAATGGTATGGCTGGAGGCAATTATGGCGGCAATTGTTCCCCAACCCAAGCCATACAATGAGATGACTAGCATGACAAAAATATTAGCAAACAGCCAGTCTATATGAAAAATGATGGGAAATGCGAAGTAGTTACCCAGATATCCAGCAATCAGCAGTAAGGGCAAAAAGATTATTCTTTTTAACCGATATTTTGATTGCTTGTCGCTAGTGTTTGAGTCCGCAGATCTGGGTGAATTTACTATCATAATTGCCTCCTTGAAAAGGTGCTCTCCCGATACTGATGAATGGCGTGAGTTTTTTTACTTAGAAACTTTCAGCTAGTTCGATCGTTACTTTATTTAAAGTATAGCTCATCAACTGAAAAGTCATGTCAGTGTAAATACGTCAGTTATGGTTCGATAATTCGATCGAGATTGACTTCATTATCTGCAATCGTACCCTTTTACGTTGAGTGTTGAGAATTTTTATGGTTCGAGGTAAGGTATTCCTAAATTTCGATCGGGATTTGAAATGCGAAAAATTTAAGATTCGGTATACTTGTGAAAGCAGCGATCCTAACAAATTGGCAAAGTTAATACAAACTCTGTGCCTTTGCTAACTGTAGAATTAACATCAATAGTACCGCCATGTTTTTCTACCACAATTTGACGGGCGATCGCCAGTCCCAATCCGGTTCCTTTTCCGACAGATTTTGTAGTAAACAGATGGTCAAAAATGCAAGCTTTTACTTCTTCACTCATCCCTTTGCCATTATCACTGATGCGAATTTCAACTGCATTTTGTTCTGTCATTACCGTTTGAATTGCGATTTGCTGGGGATTGGCTTTCAGGTCAG
>JBOFTL010000895.1:0-13846 GCA_051652045.1 Microcoleus sp.
TTCTTTCGTGTATCTTATCAAAAATCGACTGCGAAGATTCGTCGAACTTCTCAAACCCTAACTCGCAAACTTTTTCCTTGATTTGAGCTTTAACTGTATCGCCATCTAAAAAACCCCAGCTCAAACCGCCACCAACACCCGCAGCTAAACCACCTAAAATAACTCCAATAAAACCAAGTCCCGTAAAAAATAGCAACGCAGCACCGACTGCTGCACCAATGCCTAAACCGCCCATGAGTCCGCCATCTTCTATTTGTGAGATTGATGAAGCAATTCTACTTCCACTTGTACCAATGCCGCCAAAATTACCTGCGACAGCCAAATTATTAAATTGACTGACAAGGTTACTACTGAGTTGCTTAATTCCGGCGGCTGATTGCTGAAGTGCGATCGCCCCCCGTTCAACTGTCAAAAACTGTTCCAGAGATTTGGTAAAATCCTGAAAAGATTTCACATACTCATTTTCCGTTCCGTCCAAAATCGCCTCAAGTGCAGATTGAGCAGAAATAAAATGAATTCGGTTTTCACCAGCAATTAAATTTTGATTTTTAACAATGATTTCTACCCTTTGTCTTACCTGCTTGTGGCTTTCTTCCCGACGCAGCAAATCAGCAAAATTAACTAACACAAAAATACTCTTCGCACCTTCATCATCTTTCCCAGGATTCAACTCTTTTTTCAAATACAAAAGCAGTTCCCGCTCTTTTTCTGTCAAAGCATTTTGAGCGTGAGTCAAAAAAATCACCGCATCAGTTGTTTTGAGAACCTGTTCGGTAACTAAAGTGCGTTCCGCTTGTTCGTTCAATCCCGGAGAATCAATAATTTCTACACCGTTGCTACACAATTCGAGATTCGGATGCTCGAAAATGATTTCTTTGATTTCTGAATTGACAATTTCATCTCCAAAAGAACCTAAAGCTGCTTCCTCAGAAATTGAAGCTTTATCTTTATATTGCTGCGGTGAAATCTCCTCCTCGCGTCCGTCTTTGTATTTGCAAATCACCCGCTGCTGCGGCCCGTATTTCAAAACAGTCACCGTACCGCTACTTGGTGTGGGAGTTGCGGCTGGGGTAGCTTTGTCTGCGGTAAATTTGCACCAGACATTGAAACTAAAAAAAGCAGTAGAAAGGCTGGATGTTAAAGTTGAAAATGGTTTCATCAATTTAGAACAACTTGTGAAGGGTCAAGGCGCGGAAATTAAGCAATTAATTGCCGAAGTTGTTGCCGATCTAAAATTTGAGAACCACCGTTTAGTTTTAGTGCGGGCTTACGGGTTATTCAATCAAGCAATTCAACGAATGCGATCGGCTTTGCAACTGCAAGATATCAACCGCCGCAATGCTGAAATTGATGCGGCGCGGGGAATGTTGTTTGAAGCTTTAGCTGATTACAAAAACCCGCAGTTGTTGTCAGAAACTTGTGCGGCGGGACAGTTGCGCCGGTTAGAGTGCAGTTGGACGATCGAGCAAAGTATTATTGCGACTTATCAGATGCAAAATGAATTTGATGCTGCGGGCGATCGCATTTCTCAACTTCAACAACAAATCCGTCAAGATGGCTTAACAGTAATTGCCGGCTGCGACTCTGAGGACGAACTAGATTTTCTGTTTCCAGAGATCGCGTGTATTCACGATCGCGATTTAGTTTTATTAGAGAGTTGGCAAAATCAAATTGAATGGATGAAAGCTTTGCCGCCAAGTGAATTAAAACAGTTGCAAAGTGCGGATTTTAGTAAATCTGACTCTGCTGTTATGGGGGAGAAAAATTCAGCCGCAACAGCTTTAGCAATCCCAGACGAACAGTTATTTTATGAAAATTTGAAGCCGAAGTCTCATTTTTATGCGCTGCGCACTCAACTGGAATGGATGCTCGATCGGCAGCGACGTGAAGAGTATGAAGGTTATATCATTGAGCAAGGGGAAATAGGGGGTCATAAAAGTTTAGTATCGTCGAACTTGGAAAAAGCCTCTGATTTGGCTGTTGCTAATTTATATTACTATTTCAGAGTCCGAGATAAATCGGAAGACGAATCAGAATTAGTTAACACCCGGTAGGTTGGGTAGAACGAAGTGAAACCCAACGCAAAGCAATCATTAACATTGGATTTCATTCGTCAATATAAGCTGTGGTTACATAGGCTAATACCCAGAAAAAAAATTTAATTTTTAAACACGGAGCCTCGCAAAATGGATGAATTTGTTAGAAAAGCAGCAGCACTGGGATTACCCGCAATTATGCTGTTAATTGTGATGGCAACTACAGGTTTAGCAGGTGCGGCTGCAATTACAACAGCTTTGGCAACGTTAGGCGGTCCAACAGGTATGTTAGGCGGAATTGCGCTGCTGGGAATCATCGGTTTAGCTACAGAAATGTTGTCTAAATACGGTCTTGAAGCGTTGCTAATTGCCATTTACCGACAGCGCATTCAAAACGGAGAATCAAGATCGAATATCCGCAAAGAAATTCGCAAACTACCTATCTCTAGAGAGCTAAGACTTAGACTTGATTAAGAGTTTGGCTGCTAAGAGATAATTAGAATTAAGATTCGTAACCCATCTCTTTCTCAACGCAAACGCACAGGATATATCTGTAGGGTGATCGCTGCTCATCGCTACAAAACTAAGGAAGTTATAAAAATGCGATCGCTCAACTAAAACAGGGGGAACCATTGATTAAGTTTATTGGGGAAGTCGAACTGCGTAACTCTCGCCGAGTTTACTACCAAGAGGATTCTTACCGAGTAGAGCAAATCAATCAAAAAAACTTACTCTTGCGACATTCCCGATCGAGCTGTGGAGTATCTATACAATAAACTTAAGGGTCGTAAAGTGACACCAAAAGATGCTTCTATCGTTCTCAATCCAGTCGCTAAAAACTTGAATCTTCCCTATACGGATGATTGGCAACTTGACTACTATGCTCAGGAAGCACCCAGAGTCGTTCAAGGTAGAGATTTTTTATCTGCCCGATCGCTCTTGATAAGATATTTTTAAAGACGGCATATCAGTCATCAAAAATTTAACTTGACTCTTTTTATTGTATCATTTAAACTTCAACCCTCAAACTCACCTTAATCCGCACCCAAAATCCCTATTTTTATTTTTCAAGTGTACCCACTTGGGGACTGTACAATTTTTTGATTACTTACTACCATAGTCGATCGAGAGTTAGATTGCGTTCGATCGACTTCAGATATTGTCGCAGTTGCCATAATCCGCCAGGGTTTTAAACCCCTGGCTCATAGCGAAAGTCGTCTGAAGACGACCGAAGAAAAATTTAAATTGCGGGCGATCGATCGACCATAATTCCTGAGTCTAGATCCCCCTAAATCCCCCTTAAAAAGGGGGACTTTGAAGACGCAGACTTCAGTCTCCCCCTTAAGACGAAGGACTTGGAAAACTCCGGTCCCCCCTTCTTAAGGGGGGCTAGGGGGATCTCAAGTTTAATGCTTAAAATGTCTAAGTCCCGCACAACAAAAATTAAGGTAATTTGCAAAATGACTCAAATAAAACATCAGATTGGCTTGGTAATTTATCCGGGAATGACTCAACTCGATATCACCGGCCCGCACCAAGTATTTTCGTTGATGCCCGATACTCGCGTTATGTTATTGTGGAAGACTTTAACACCAGTAACAAGTAGTGAAGGCATGACAATTTTACCAACTGCTACTTTTAAAGAATGTCCGCCTTTAGATGTTTTGTGCGTTCCTGGAGGCGCGATCGGACAAGTGGAAATGATGCAAGATGAGGAAGTATTGGAGTTTCTGCGCCAACACGGAAAAACAGCAAAATATATTACTTCTGTTTGCACCGGTTCTTTGATTTTAGCTGCTGCTGGATTGCTGCAAGGATATCGTGCTGCTTGCCATTGGGCATATCGCAATCAGTTAGAAATGTTGGGAGTGGAAGTTGGGTGCGAAAGAGTTATTGTCGATCGCGATCGCGTTACAGGTGGCGGTGTAACTGCGGGAATTGATTTCGGATTGGTGCTTGCTGGAAAGTTGTGCGGCGAGGAAACTGCTAAAATGATTCAGTTAATTTTAGAATACAATCCTGCGCCGCCTTTTAATGCTGGTTCCCCCGAGACTGCTGGAGAAATTTTAGTCGATCGAGTGCATCAATTTGGAGAGCAGCTAATCCAAGCATCTCTAGAAACAACGAGACAAACAGCGCTCCGATTGGGTATTAGATCGAGTCTGGGTTAGGTATCTCCTCGATCGATCCTCGGTTTGGAGGCAGAGTCTTTGTGATTGCTTCGCTGCGCTCGCAATGACAATAACGGAGGTAGAAAACGCGGATTTAGTATTAGATATTGTTTGGATTTGCTTATAAGAGTGACTTTGCGCGATCGAGCCGACACTCTTTTTTTATAGATCGAATCCAGAAAGATCGGTGCTGAATTCCTCGCTACAAACATTAGTTTATTCGTGAGTTGTTCCGTCTGGCATAATTGCACCCGTTAGTTTTGCACCTTGCATATTTGCTGCTGTTAAGTTTGCTCCAGCAAGTTTAGCTTTTTTCAGGTTAGCTTTTTCTAGATTTGCCATTGTCAAATTTGCCCCGCGCAAGTCTGCTGAAGTTAGATTTGCTTGACTTAAATTGACACGGATTAAGCTAGTTCCGCAGAGATTGAACCCGCTGAGGTTTTGCCCGCTCAAATTGACGCGATCGAGGTTTACTCCAACCAAACTTACTTCTCTAAGATTAACACCTCTCAGGTCAAGATCTCTAAGGTTAGCTCTTTTCAAGTTAGCACCAATAAAACTTACACCTGTCAGGTTAGCAACTTTCAAGTTAACGTTCATCAAGTCTACTCCTGAAAAACTGACACCTGTCAATTTAACGCCTGTTAGATTAGTACCAATTAGGCTGGCACTGTTGAGATTTGCTTGACTTAAATCTGCTCCTGCCAAATTAGCACTATTGAGATTAGCCAAAGTTAGGTTAGCATTATTTAGATTGGTAGCGGTTAAGTTTGCTCCACTAAAATTTGCCCCTGTTAAGTTTGCTCCACTGAGATTTGCCCCTGTCAAGTTTGCTCCTGTGAAGTTGGCATCGCTTAATATGGCTCGATCGAAATTCGCTTGAATCAGTTTTGCATACTCCAATTTTGCCTTAGTTAGGTTGGTACTGCTTAAATTAGCTTCAATTAGATCGGCTTGTTGCAGATTTGTTGAGCTTAAATTTGATTTTTGCAAATTAGCTCCACATAGATTTACTTGCTTCAAAGTAGCACCTATAAAGTTGGCTTCTGTCAAATTTGCTCGCTCCAAAATGACATCAGCTACTAAAGTTTTTCCACTAAAATCTACTTCAAATAGGTTGCAGCCTGTAAAGTTTCTTTCACCCGCGTTATATCGCTGCCAAAATTCTTCAGTGGTAATAGCTGGTGTTCGATCGTCAAGTTTAGCACTGACAGGATTAGCAGCAGAGTCTCCCGCCACTTTGCCAGATACTGGTGCAATCTCCTTAACTGCTGCTTCTCGCAATTGCTTGTCAACCCGATCGCTAAACCGCCTCACAACCTCAGCATCATCAATTTTATCGCCAACATTCGAGCTTTTATCAACTTTATTCTCAACATAATACCGATCTACAAAACTTTGCAACCCCGCATTATATCCCTGTCCTACTGCTTGAAACCTCCATTCACCGTTCTTCTGATACAATCTTCCAAATTCCAAAGCTGTTTCTTGCGAAAAAACCTCTTTTAAACTGTATCTGACGAGTTCATTGCCCGTCTCTAAATTATAAAGTCTAATAAAAGCATTCCTTACTTGACTAAAATTTTGCTTTTTTTCCTTTGCTTCGTGAATAGTAACTACAAACACTATTTCCTGAATCGCAGCATCGATTTTATTCAAATCCACATAAATCGTCTCATCATCACCGTCAATTTGTCCGGTTGTATTATCTCCAGAATGCCGCACCCCACCGTCCGGTGATGTCAAATTATTGTAAAATACAAAATACTTTTCATCGGGAATCCGATCGCCCGCACCTAACATGAAAACAGATGCGTCAATGTCGCAGTCTTTTGCTGTCTCGCTGACTTGCCAACCCAGGGCGATCGCAATTTTATTGAAATCGGGAGTTTCTTGAGAAAGATTGAACCTTTCACCCTTCGTTAGTTCGATGCTCATCTGCGATAGTTTTGTTAATTCATCTGGACTTACGCACTTACTTTATCTGTAGGGTGCGCATTGCGCACCTTACCGCTATAAGTAGCGTGTCAAGCTATATAAATGCGTAAGCCTTGTTCATAAATGCTATAAATTATCCCATATATGCTAACCAGAAAACAACTCGCTTTTTATCTAGAAGACATTGAAACCCCCACAGGCAGAACCGTCAGCTTAATTCTCACCGGACTCATTCTCCTATCTACCGCAAGTTTTATCGCCGAAACTTACCCGCTTTCAGAATTCGTGAGGGAGAAGTTTCAAACTCTCGATACAGTCCTTTTAGTCGTGTTTGTGGTTGAATATTTACTGCGATTGTGGTGCGCTGAAAATAAATTACAATTTATTTTTAGTTTATTAGGAATTGTCGATTTGCTGGCAATTTTACCATTTTTACTGGGGTTTGTCAATGTCAGTTTTATCAGAATTTTTCGCTGGTTTAGAATTCTGCGACTCATCAGATTTTTAGAATTAAAAATTTCTGTTTTCCGCATCAGCAGCGAAGACGGCGCGATTTTTGCCCGCATCATGTTTACGTTGCTGGCAATAATTTTTGTTTATTCTGGGTTGATTTATCAAGTAGAACATCCGGCAAATCCTGAAAGTTTTGGCACTTTTTTGGATGCTGTTTATTTTTCAGTTGTCACGATGACGACGGTGGGATTTGGCGATGTAACTCCGATTTCGGAATCGGGCCGCTTTCTGACTATTTTGATGATTTGGACGGGAATTGCTTTGATTCCGTGGCAATTGGGGGATTTAATTAAACAGTTAGTTAAAACGACCGATCGAGTAGATACTGTTTGCAGAAGTTGCGGTTGGTCCGTACACGATGCTGATGCTAAATTTTGTAAAATGTGCGGCACTCAATTAGTTCGATTTTAGATTTTAGATTTTAGATTGTTTGATTGTTCGATTGGGAGATTGGGAGATTGGGAGAATTACCGATTACCGATTACCAATTACCAATTACCAATTACCAATTACCAATTACCAACTCTCAACTCTCAACTCTCAATCGATCGCGAGCGGGGACGCTCGCACTACAACTATCAACTATCAACTATCAACTAACTTTTTATGTTAAAGGCAGCAAAATTTCAAATTCCGTGCCCATTCCGAGGGTCGATCGCATTTTGAAAGTACCGCCGTGTTTGCCGGTCACGATTTGATAGCTAACTGCTAAACTGGTTTCTTTCAGCGCGCGTTTTTCGGCTGAAAATGAATCTAAGATTTTTTGGTACTTATTAGGTGACATTCCCGGTCCGTTATCTGCTATGCGGATTGAAACCCAGCGCAAGTGACGCTTGTCAGAATCGATCGCGGGTTCGGGAGAACAAACTTTAGTAGAAATTTCAATTTGCGGCGCACGATCGCAATCTTTACCTCCAGCACCTTTGAACTCTTTTGCTAATTCTTGACCGACTGATTCATTAATCAAAGCATCGATCGCGTTAGTCAAAATATTGATAAATACTTGGTTGAGCTGTCCTGCATAGCAGGGAACTGGCGGCAGGTAGCCGTAATTTTTGATTACTTCTATTTCGCCGCTCAAGCGGCTTTTGAGCAACAACAGAATGCTGTCGATGTTGGCGTGCAAGTCCGCTGGTTTGGGATAAATATCGTCGATGTGGCAGAAGTTTTGCAAACTGCTTGCCAATTTGCTCAAACGTTCGGCACCGGCTTTGATGCTGGCAACTGTTTTGATAAAATCTTGCTGTAAAAATTCAAAATCTATATCTTCTTTTAATCGTGCTATTTCCGGCGTTGGATTGCCGCAATGGGCGTCATAAGCTGACAGTAATTCCATTAAATTGGTGCTGTAGTCGCTAACGTAAGTTAAATTGCCCCAAATAAAGCCTACCGGATCTAAAATTTCGTGGGCTACTCCATTAACTAATCGCCCCAAACTTGCCATTTTTTCGCTTTGAATCATTTGAGCCTGAGCTCTTTCATAGCGAACTTGAGTTTCTATACCGCGAATTTGCCAGTAAGCGATGTTGAGTGCGTGAGAGTCTAACAGCCAGTAAGATTGCTCCCTTTGGACGACAATTGGTTCGGGCTGCAATTCGGGCGATCGGCGCAGGGCTTGCTGGGCTGCTGCCAAAATAGTTGTATTCTCGGATAGCACTAACAATTCGATGCGAGCGTAGCTGTAGAGAATCTCGATCGGCAAGTGCAAAAATAGCTCGGGCCCTTGGGGTTTTAGCAGGTATTCCAGCAGCCTCCGCCGCGAGATAGCACCGGCAAATTCCCCTGATTTTAGCAAGACTGCTCCCGGTAACAGGGGGTGTTTTTCAAATATTTCGGCAACTGCTGCTCCCAAACAGCTAGATTTGACCTGAAAGTGGTACAGAGGCAAATCCTTGAGGGTGGAGTCGAGGGACAAGTCTCGATCGCTCCCATCTGACAGTAAGGGACTGAGTAGTTTGGAATTGAATGTATTTACCACGGGAATTTTGATTTGCCGAAGCAGCCCTGATTTCTCGATTTTAAACTTACTACTAAACTAGCTTATTTTGCAATTGTCGCGAACTGCTCAACTTCCCCGGAGGTCATAAGTTCCGTTTAATGTTGCTAAAATTCGATAACCGTAACTAATTATAGCAGCATTAAAAAACAGCCGATCGGCTGCTTTTTAATGCTGCTGTCAAAGTAAAGTTGTTGCCACGATGCACCTAATGATGGCAAGGGTTACAGTGCTGTTATATTTAATCTATCTAATGCCCCGTTCGGTAACAATCGTGAAATTACTGAATTTGAGAATGCGGCCGAGTGTAACCGCACAATAGCGAAAAATTGTTAAGCGATCGGCAACAGGATCTCAAATTCAGTGTTTTGGCCGGGACGCGATCGCACTTTCAATTGACCTCCATGTTTTTCCTTGACGATTTGATTGCAGATTGCCAGTCCCATCCCCGTGCCTTTACCTGCGGGTTTTGTAGTAAAAAAGCTGTCAAATATCTGTTGCTGATTTTCTGGGGAAATACCGGGTCCGTTGTCAGCAATGCAGATTGATACTTGCTTGCCATCCTCAGTTTCTAGAACTTTCGTGGTTATTTCTATTGTCGGCTGCCAGGAGAGGGGGCATTCATCCCGTTGTTCTCGATCGGCCGCGTGTTCTTCTAGGGCATCTAAGGCGTTGACTAACAAGTTTAAAAATACCTGACTCAACTGACCGGAATAGCAGCTTACTAAGGGGATTTCCCTGTAATCTGTTACCACTTCTATGCCTTTTTTTAAGCGGTTTCTCAAGATTAATAGCGTACTGTCAAGGCATTCGTTAATATCTATCTCCACTGGCTTTGTTTCGTCCATGTGAGAAAAATTGTGCAGTCCGTTAACAATTTTCAGTAACTGCTCGACTCCCAATTTCATGCCTTCGAGGGTTACAGGCAAGTCTTCTTGTAAAAAATCGTATTCTATCTCTTCTTTCAGGGCTGCAATTCGGGGAGACTGTTCGGGGTATTCTGATTCGTAAAGCGTCATTAGCTCGAGTAAATTTTCAAAATAAGATGTCAAAAAACTCCAGTTTCCCCAAATACAGTTGAGGGGATTTCTAATTTCATGAGCTACCCCTGCTACCATTTTCCCCAAACTTGCCATCTTTTCTGTTTGGATGATTTTTGCTTGGGTTTGTTTTTGCAATAACTTATTAGTTAATTGGTGAATTCTTGACTGAGCCACCATTAATTGGTGTACGTCTAACAGTTTGTACGTCTCTGGTCCTACTTGAACGACGATCGGATCGTATACTAATTCTGCTGACCTGTAAAGGGATTCCTGGGCTGCTTCTACAATTAGTGTAGAGCTTTCGAGTACCAGCATATCTTTCCTAGAAAACTGATACAAAACTTCGATCGGTCTGGTAAAAAACATTTCCAACCCGTAGCGGCGGTTAACTTTCTCAAAAAACAGCTTCCGGGAAATCATGCCTGCAAATTTTCCCTGCTTTGTTAAAATAACCCCTGGCAATACCGGGTTTTTTTCAAAAGCCTGTGCTACTTCTTTTGCTTGTTGAGTTAATTCAATTTGACAGTCGTATAGCGGCATATCTTGGAGAGTTGACTTTAAAGAGAGGTGCCAATTACAAATTTCAGGTATATGTAACACTGATAACTCCGGGCTAGAATCACGCAAGGCGAACATAGATGAAACCTCTGTTAAATATTGGGATCGATAGATAACGCAAGCTGTCACTAATTGGTAATGGCGACTTGCGAAATTATTTGTTTCAGTCTATTTTTTCAGACAACTCAACCGTTGATTGTTACCGATTGCCGATTACCGATTGCCGATTATCGATTATCGATTAACCCTTCCCTCGTTTCACTTGTTTCGATCGTCCACTATTCAATGATTAAATAGTGTAAACTTCTTAAGTGACAAATTGCCGTTAAGTAAATTACAACAGCAATAGAGCAGAAAACCCGATCGCGCGGGCATTGTCTGCTAATAATTTGTTCCTAAATTTATTTTAAGGTGTCAAAGCTGTCGTGCAACCCACAGATGTTTACCGCGAACTTTTCACCATAATATAACCTCCTAACGCACGTTTTACTGAAATATTAAAAATTTATAAAGCCCTTATTGTAATTTATTATACTGTTTTGCCGTTGGCAACAGGTAATGCAAAATCAGATAGCGGGCTATAAGTCAATATACCTGGGATTGACGATCGGGTCAACCGTTAGGATTGACCCCCGCATAAGCAATTATTTTCGGGCCTTGCGTTAAGGTTCCACGTTAAGGTTCCACGGACGGCCACAGCCTTTCTAACTGGTATCGCCAAGCTGCGAGAGTTTGTTCGCGGGACTCTCGCCCGAGATCCATTTCACCCATAAGTCCCTCGGCATAAAAACGCTCTAAAGTTTGAAGGGTATTTTCCAAAGACTGTCCCTGCATCTTGGCCGCTTTAATGATTTGGCGGATGCGTGCTTCAATTAAATTGTCAAAAAATTCGGATAGCCCCCGCTGCTGTAAGTCGAGAAGTTTTGCGATGGCGGTCGAAAAATCAGGGCTAACAAGTGTAGCACTATTGTGTTGAAATACTCCCCACAAAACATTTTGATGCAGGGCGTAACGGGTTTCGACTGTGGTGTCAAAGTTAGCTTCTAGCAGTTTATCAAAAAATGGTTCAGCTTCTGCTGCACTGGCGATCGGTAGCAAAATCCGCAGCCAACTTCCATCTTCTGACAGCAAAACCAATAAGCGAAATTGAGGTGTTTCTACTTGCCAAGAAGTAGAGTCCGTCTGCTGGACGCTTTCACCAAATAAGTCTTTTAGCGTATTACTAATTTCTTCAGGATTCATGGTCATTGTTAGATATTAAGTACGATCGAACGACTTCAGCGAGTTGAGTTTTGACTGCAAAGTTTACATAATTAAAATGTGTTAAAATTAAGCGGGCGATCGGCTTGAGGAATTTAGGTATTATCAGTAGCTAATGTATTGTTGCGGAACATCCTCACTAAAAACCTGATTGCGATCGACCGGACGCGATATCAAAAGGCCGCACTGACCAATGCCTGCATCCAGGGGCCGATCGAGCTTAACACGAGAACGACCTCAATGCAGAAATTGCCGATCGCGCAAAATTTCCCGAACAAATAACCTGTCAAGATTCCAAACTGACCCCGCAGCCGACTAAACTAGAAAGAGCAGACAACATCACAACTATTATCTACTTCCATTCCCTACCATGAGTCAAACATTAGAAAATCTCACCGCGATCGATGACAAACTATCCAAACGCCACATCGACCTCGATCCGGGTGGGTACTTCATCATCTATCTCGATCTCGAAAACAACTTAATTTGCGCCAAACACTTCACTAACATTATCGACGATCGCGGCCTCGCCCTCGATCCCGAAACTGGCAAACCCATTCCCGCCCGCGGCAAAGTAGAACGCACTCACTCTACACTTTTTACCGCCAGAACGGCTAAAGAACTGTGCGTCAAAATCTTAGAAGAAACCCGTCCTTGTCCGGTAACAATGTTCGATCACGCAGCTTATCTGGGACGGGAATTTGTCAGGGCAGAAATTGCTTTGTTGAGCGATCGAGAATACGTTCAAGATTAATTATGAAGGAAGAAGGAAGAAGGAAGAAGGAAGAAGAATAACAACTATCAACTGTCAACATCAACTGTCAATTAAGAGGGCGAGCATGGGGGCATCGCCCCTACTACAATTCAACTATCACCTCTCAATTGTTTAAGAAAAACCTTGATACCAGAAATAAGTTACCATCGGAATTACTGTAGCTAAAATTAACAGCACGACTACAACAATTGTGGAACTGCCCCGATCGGTTTCTTCGGCTTTTTTAAAAGTACCTTCAACTTGGATGTTGTCAACAACTTGAGGAGCTCCGGGATCGGGTTCGCCCGATAAAACAGTGGCAATCCGCGAACCGGCAGCAGTAAATGCTTCGTTGTATTTGTTGGCTTCCCGCAGCGGTACTTGCAGCGTTTCTTCAGCGACACTCTGCGCGATTTTATCGGTTAATAAAGACTTCACTTGTTCCCCGCTGCGAATTGCTGCGGTGTTAGTAACAGTATCGAGAACCAGTAAAACTCGATCGGCTTGTTCCTCTGCTGTAGGAAACCATTGTTCAAATAGTTTGTCGGTAAAACTAGCAGCAGTTTCGCCGTAATCCAAGCGGTGAATCGTCACAAATCGAACTTCTTTACCCGTTTGCTTTGCCAAATTGTCGAGGACGCTGCTGATGCTGCTTTCGCTGCTGCGGCTGAGCACTTCGCCCTTGTCGAATACCCAAGTACCCTCCTGGGCCGAGAGTGGCATTTCGTACACGCCTGTCGCCGATGCCGGCATTACGGCTATTTGGGAGGTGAGGAGGGCGATGGCTAGGGCCACAGCCAAAGATTTGAGGTATTTTATCGAACTCAAGATTCGATCGAGGAGTTTTGCCATGAGGTTGACCGTAAAACTAACTTTTTCCCAAAAACATTATACAAAGACTTTTCCACCACTTCGATGCGATCGAGCTGCCAATTCCCAATATTGAATGCAGCGCGACCTGCATCACAGTTGAGGGTAAAATTTATTATTGGGCAGTATTAAAATTAGCTCGCCAGTCTAACTCAAGCACGGAATTCTTTTAAAAATTTAACTATGGAACCAGCAGACACTTATAAAGGTTGGATCATTCAGTCCCAGAAAGTATTCTACGTCGAAGTTTGGGATGCCCGCGGCAACCGTCACGTCGCAGTCCAAAATGCCAAGACGGAAGAGGAGGCTTTGGAATTGGCTAAAAAGTGGATTGACAAGTACGATGCTAAACCGGGTAGGATGCCATTGGATGAACCTTATCCTTTTGGAGATGCGATCGATATGCCTTTTTGATGGCGATTGGGTAGGGATGCAGTATTTCCTCTGCTGGGGCTGCGATCTTAGTTTTTAACTTAACTTTAAGTGCAGTTAGAGACTGCTGTTTAAGTATTAGATTTAGATCTTCCCTAGCACCCTTTTGAAAGGGGGGAAGTGGCTGTTTAAGCATGAGGTTTTCGCGATCGGTATGACACAGCATTGCCGTGTTTTTGCGACTTTCCGTTGCTATATCGTTTGTTGTTATTTCACGAATCAATAAGGTGCGCAGTGCGCACCCTACAAATAGAGTATTTATAGTAAGGTGCGCA